>JBIKYI010000037.1:0-10716 GCA_044355355.1 Limnothrix sp.
GAGTTGAATAAGGTGGTAGATTTAATTAATAATCGACCAAGAAAATCGCTTGACTATCGCACTCCGAGTGAAGTATTCTTGCTGTCATCATCAGAACCTGTTGCACTTCATACTTGAATTGGCGAACTATGAATATTAATCGGGGTGCAATTCTTTGTCTAGGATATATTTTAGGCTTGCTTTTAACATGTCTCTGGGGTGGTATTAATGGGAATCCAACGATAGGACAATGGGTCTTAGTGATTGGGGTGATCGCCTCTTTAACAGCCCTTGCCAGCGTGATTTTACCTCGTCATTTCTGGCAATTACGGGCAAAATTTTGGTTGGCGATCGGCTTAATTGCCCTATTTGCCGTCGTTTATTTTCAATTGAGAATACCTCGCCCCCAAACAGGAGATATTTTCAACCTAGTCCAAACAGAACAAAATTTACTCAAATATCCTAGTCAAATTTCAGGTATAGTCACAAAAGATTTGCCATCAAAAGGCGATGAAAAAGAACGATTTTGGTTTAAGGTTACCCAAGTTCAGACTCAAAAAAATAGCTATTCTACAAAAGGAAATCTCTATGTCACTATTCCTACATCTAAGCTTCAAATAGAGATCAAAACAGGGGATAAGATCACATTAAAAGGAAAGCTTTATCAGCCCAAAGATAGTAAAAATTCTAGTGATTTTAGCTTTGCAAATTACCTACAAAAAAACAATACTTTTTTGGGGTTGAAGGCATGGGGATTGCAAATTACAGGTAAGAATTTTTCGTTATTTAATCATATTCGCCAAAGAATTATTGCCTCCTATCAACTTTTTTTGCCACAGGATAAAGCTAGTTTATTAGGCTCAATGGTTTTAGATCGTCGGGCTGTCAACCTCGATCCCGCTATCTATTCTCATTGGGTACAGGCTGGACTTGCCCATACTGTTGCTGCTTCTGGCTTCCATGTCTCCCTATTGCTAGGTTTTGTGACATGGCTTTTATATCGTCAAGAAGCAAAATATCAATTTATTATTGGTGTATTTGTTTTGACTTTTTATGTTTTGCTCACTGGTGGACAACCATCAATTTTAAGGGCAACATTGATGGGAATTGGTAGTTTAACAGCTATCTTATTAGACCGCAAAACTAAGCCATTAAGCTTACTTTTGATGTCTGCTACTTTGTTGTTAATTTATCAACCCCTCTGGATTTGGGATTTGGGATTTCAACTGAGTTTCTTGGCGACTTTTGGACTCCTAACGACCCTCAAGTCCATTGAAAAAAAATTATCATTCTTACCGCCAACTATTACAACCGTGATTGCAATTCCTCTCGCCGCAAGTTTATGGACATTACCCCTTTTAGCCTATCAATTTAATGTGATTGCGACCTATAGTATTCCTTTAAATATTTTGCTCGCTTTACCGATTACTCTTGTGAGCTTAGGGGGCATTATTGCAGCGGTAGTCGGTTTAATTGTACCGCCGATTGGTGGGGCGATCGCCTATGGCGTTGGTTTTCCGTTAATGGGGATGATGGCATTGGTTGACCATGCAATTACCTTGCCCTTAAGTCGTCTCTCGATCGCCTCATTACATTGGTCACAACTGCTTATTATCTATGGTTTGATGTTAACGATTTGGCTGACAGATTGGGGTAAACGTCATTACAAAACCCTGGGAATCAGTATCTTTTCTTTATTTATCGGGTTCCTTATGATTACCCAATTGGCCACGACCAAAGTAACAATTTTAAGTGCAAAAAATCAACCCACTATTGTTGCTCAATTCGCAGGTAAAACAATTGTTTTTGATGGCGAGATTAATGCAGCTAGTCAATTTGAACTTGTGCTCTTATTACGACAATCTGGTGTGAATCAAATAGAATCTCTAATTGCTTTTAAAGCTTCACAAGAATCCACAAGTCAAGATTTACTTGATCAAGAATTTAAAACCAAGCACAAAATAATTTTGCCGAATGATGTTAATGCTGAAAAACTGCAATCCTTAGGACTTTTCAACATTCAAAGATTTGGAGATATGACCATTCAACTCCGGCAAGAAAAACCATTTTTGCTAGAAATTAAAATCAAACGCCAACCCTTTTATATCTTGGGCGATCGCCAACCTGGAGACGCACCATTAATTGCCCTCGACAAAGGCTATTTGATCACCAACCCCAAAAACATCGACCTCGAACTATGGCAAACCCTTAAACCCCAAGGGGCGATCGCCATTGGTTCCCCCCAAGGTCACTTCCTTGCCCCCAACTCAATCGTCCACTGGACAGAGCAGGACGGCGACCTAGAGTGGACACCCCGCAGTGGTCTAGCCCCCATCGCCCCAGAGCCGCTCTAGCAGCCCACCAAGACCCCAAACCATGCCCTGAGACTGGGAAAAATATGGTAAAATGTAGACCAACATCAAGAAATAATCTCAATGTCGAGAAAGAGTAAATTTTCATTGTTTTTACTCTTTTTTTGTGGTTACTGTTTTGTGGTTATTGACCAATTTCATCGTATCGGAGCCGAAACCCTATGACCTCCCCACAGGAGCGCATTATTCCCACTGATCTGAGCAACGAAATGTCTCGTTCGTATCTAGAGTACGCAATGAGCGTGATCGTGGGGCGGGCGTTACCCGATGCAAGGGATGGTCTAAAGCCAGTGCACCGCCGTATTCTCTACGCGATGTACGAACTCGGTTTGACCCCAGAGCGCCCCTTCAGAAAATGCGCGCGTGTCGTCGGGGAAGTCCTCGGTAAATACCACCCCCACGGTGATACAGCCGTTTATGATGCCCTCGTGCGGATGGCTCAGGATTTCTCCATGCGGGATCCCCTGATTAATGGTCACGGTAATTTTGGCTCCATCGATAATGACCCCCCTGCGGCGATGCGTTATACAGAGAGTCGTCTGCAAACCTTGACGACCAACGCTTTACTACGGGATATCGAATCAGAAACCGTTGATTTTGCGGACAACTTTGATGGCTCTCAACAGGAGCCTGTGGTTCTGCCGGCGAGGATTCCCCAACTGTTGGTCAATGGTTCCTCCGGGATTGCGGTGGGGATGGCAACGAATATTCCGCCCCATAATTTGGCTGAAATTATTGATGGGGCAACGGCTCTTATTCATAATCCTGACATTACGATTCAGGAGTTGATGCAGTTTATTCCAGCACCTGATTTTCCGACGGGGGCACAGATTTTAGGACGGGCAGGGATTCGTGATGCCTATTTGACGGGGCGTGGCTCGATCACGATGCGTGGTGTCGCTGATGTGGAAACCCTAAATCAAAATGGTCGTGAAAAAGAAGCGATTATTGTCACGGAGTTGCCCTATCAGACCAACAAGGCGGCGTTGATTGAGCGCATTGCCGATATGGTCAATGAGAAGCGTCTGGAGGGGATTTCGGATATTCGCGATGAGAGCGATCGCCAGGGGATGCGCATCGTCATTGAACTAAAACGAGATGCCTATGCCAGGGTCGTTCTGAACAATCTCTACAAACATACGCCGCTCCAAGCAAATTTTGGCGCAAATATGTTGGCATTGGTGAACGGTGAACCCCAGTTGCTTAACCTCAAGCAATTCCTAGAGGTGTTCCTGGAGTTCCGGATCGAGGTGATTACCCGCCGGACGCGCTATGAATTGCGCAAAGCGGAGGAGCGGGATCACATTCTGCAAGGTTTGTTGATTGCCCTAGAAAATCTGGATGCTGTGATTGCCTTGATTCGTCGGGCAGCGGACTCGGCGATCGCCCGTACCGAGTTAATGGAAGGCTACAACCTGAGCCAAGCCCAAGCTGATGCGATTTTGCAAATGCAATTGCGCCGCTTAACCGCCCTTGAAGCCGACAAAATCCAAGCTGAGCATGAAGATCTACAGCACACCATCCGCGATCTCCAGGATATTTTGACCAGCCGTGAGCGGATCAACACCATCATCGAAGATGAACTCACCGAAATTAAGACCATCCACCAAAGCCCACGTCGCACCGAATTAGTCTTTGACGATGGCGATCTCCAGGACATTGACCTAATTGCCAACGAACAGGCAGCCATTTTACTGACCGAACAGGGCTACATTAAACGGATGCCCGTGGCAACCTTCGATGCCCAGAACCGTGCCACTCGCGGTAAAGCAGCGGCGAAGATGAAAGAAGATGACGGCATTGATCACTTCCTCACCTGTTGCGACCATGACCATGTGTTGTTCTTTACGGATCGCGGTGTGGTCTATTCCCTCCATGCCTACCAAATTCCCCAGAGTTCCCGGACGGCAAGGGGTTTGCCTGCGATTCAACTGTTGCCGATTCCGAAAGGTGAAAAAATCACTTCGATGATTTCGGTGAGTGAGTTTACCGAGGATGAATACCTGGTGATGTTGACCCAAAATGGTTACATCAAAAAGACGGCACTCTCAGCATTTGCGAAGATTCGTTCGAATGGTTTGATTGCCATTTCCCTTGAGGACGGCGACCAATTAAACTGGGTGCGTCTGGCGCGTGAGGAAGACAGCATCATCGTCGCGAGTAGTGAAGGCATGGCGATTCACTTCCAGGCGGATAGTAATCAGTTGCGTCCCCTTGGTCGTTCGACTAGGGGTGTGCGGGCGATGAAACTGAAGTCTGATGACGACAAGTTGGTCAGTATGGATATTGTCTCGGCGCAAATTACGGCGGCGATCGCCACGGCTGCGGATGAGGCAGAGGAGGACGACGAGAACGAAGAAATTCTTGATGGCGTGGATCAAGGTCCCTGGGTGGTGGCTGTCACCACTAAAGGTTTCGGTAAACGGGTGCAGGTTGGTCGTTTCCGCCTGCAAAACCGTGCTGGGGTTGGTCTCCGTGCCATCAAGTTCAAGTCTAAGGGCGATCGCCTTGCTTCATTGCGCATTGTCCATGCCGGGGATGAATTAATGCTGGTGACCAGTCGTGGCATTATGATCCGTCAAGCGGTGGAATCCATTTCACTGCAATCCCGTAGTGCCACCGGGGTCAGAGTTCAACGCCTTGATGGGGATGATGCCATTGTTGCCGTTGCCCTTGTGCCGAAAGCTGCGGAAGGGACGGAAGGGGAAGAAAACACCGAAAGCCCTGATCTGGAGAACCTTGATAACGTGGAAGTTCTCGGCAGTTCAGAAGAAGAATAGAGTAGTGAACGGACTGACTGAGTAAATAAACGAATTAATTATTCGAATTGATGGCTAGAGTTAATGTGACTCTAGCCATTTTTATGATGTTTCTTCGTTAACTATTGGCTTTGTTTTTACGGGCTAAGTGATCCACTAATGCTTGACGCATAGTATCCACTGGAACAGGTTTCCCTAACCATTTTTCAAGGGCGATCGCCCCCTGCTGGACAAGCATTTCTAGACCATCAAAAATCATTGCCCCTTGAGCTTCTGCTAGTTTAAGAAATTGTGTTGGCAAAGGCGTATAAATTAGATCATAGGCAATGCTATCACTCGGTAAAGTTGCCATTAATTCGGGAGTAATGGGCGAGACTTCAACGTTGGGAAACATACCGATGGGGGTGGAATTAATCAGTAATTGACTATTCGGTAGCAAGCGATTTAAATCCCCCCACAAATGGGTTTGTACTGAATTTTTAAGGGGTGTTTGTTGCCAACTGGTCGCAAAATCGGCAAGCTTTTCGGGGTCACGACCGACCACATGGATTTGGGGACAACCGAGTTGATGACAACCCACCGCCACGGCTCTTGCTGCGCCACCATTACCTAAAACAATGGGCGTGATTTTTGACCAATCTTTGTTTAATTTTTTCAGGGGAGCAACAAAGCCATAAACATCTGTATTTGTGCCTTGCCAACCCGTTTCTGTGCGCCAAACGGTATTCACTGCGCCGACCATTTGTGCCTCCGGGGCGATCGCCTCCAGATGCTCCATAATGGCTTGCTTGTGGGGAATCGTAATGCTAAACCCCCTCAGATCAATTGCCCGAAAACCATCTAGAGCCGTTTTTAGATCTTCAGCTTTAATCGGGAATGCCAAATAGACAAAATCTGCCTCCAGTTCTGCGATCGCCGCATTGTGCATCAGGGGAGAGAAAGAATGTTTAACTGGATTGCCAATGACCCCCAGTAACTTGGTCGTGCCTAAAATTTGCATCGCTGCCTGTCGCCTCCTAAATCTGCTTCATCATACAGAATCATACCGAGTGAGGCGGGCTTTATTCTGGCTGTTTATCGAGACGTAAATGGTAACGGTAGAGGGCGACGGGTTGATTTCTTCCCTGGAAGAAGTTGGGATCGTTGGGAGAAAGATAAATGGCAGTGATTTGCTTTGCGGTGATCTGCTCTGGCGATCGCCTTACATAGTCGGTCGTGGTTTCGACGGTGTTTAGATAAAGTTGGGGTGCGCCTTGGAATTGCTGTTGGGTAATCTCTGAACTGATAAATTCCTGGGGATTCGGGGTTTCTGTGGCGCGATCAGTGACGGTGGAAATTAACAGGCGATCGCCCTGAAGTCTGGTCAGTTGACGATTCGGATTGGTGGGGTCAACCTGCACCGACTGAAAACCCTTTTCTCCCAGATAGGCGCGAGCAATCTCTGTGCCATTAAATGCCCGATTTGCCACGATGGGAACCTGACCAGAAATAAGACTGGGTATGGTGAACGCCTTGGTAATAAAATTCCGGCGCGGCTCGAATTTCACCAGTAATTGCAACGGTTGATTGATAAAAAGACGATTTTGCTCGAACCCCGGTGTCACAATGTCCGGTGCAAGGGGCGCAACCTGATCCGTCAGGGTACTGGTCACCTGCCATGTCCCCGCCAGCCAATCGGGATAAACGAGATCTTCCCCTGGTTTAACGGCGACGACTGGAGGAAATTCTGTCCAATTGGGATAAGTTTCTAGGCGATCTTGCAGCGCTGTGGGTGGAGAGGCGGCGATCGCCCCAGGTTGAGCGAAACACCACCATAAACAACAGCCTAAAAGAATTTTTTGCCAAACTCGCCAGACGGGACAAACCTTTACCCAATGCCTAGGCTTTTGCCGGGATGATCGTCTTTCAACACGTAAATAATTGATAGTCATAGCGAAAGTCGCTCAAGCAGCACAAATCAAGAATAGATAAATTCCCTCAACAAAGATAGGCTGGGAAGGAACAAAGACAACACAAAGACGACCCAAAATTCATCGAAAATCTTACGGTTTTCGCCCCGTTTTTGTTGTCAAAATAAAACAAGATAAAAGAATGTCATCTACGATCACTACCAATGGTTTATTGTCTCAATTACCAATGCCAAAAGCCCCAAAATCCCAATGATGGTAAATTTTGCCTCCATTGTGGGAAACCTTTGCTGTTAGGCGATCGCTATAGTGGCTTGAGCCTCATTCAACAGGGCATTAAAGGGCGTACTCTCCTCGGCATTAATTGGGGTACAAAACCTGCTAGTTATTGTGTCATCAAACAGGCAATTGTGACAGATAGTGTCATCCCCGAAGAATTTTTGGAAATTTTTCGTCGCAATCTACAACAGCTCCAAAAGCTTGGCGATCGCCCGGAATTCCCTAAGGTTTTAGCCTATTTTTTACCCAAAAATTTAAATGATCTGAGCGTTTTACCCACAATTGTTTTTGAAAAGATTGAAGGAGAAAGTTTACTACAACGCATGAATCAGATGCCGACGTTTACAGAAAAAGACGCAAAGGCATTTATGCGGCAGATTTTATTGCTGCTGCGCACGATCCATGATTATCAGTTAATCCACCGCGATATTAGTCCCGCCAACCTGATTTTGACCCCGAAGAATGATTGGGCGATCGTCGATTTTTCAGCCGCAAAAATTACATCTAAGGCAGCCAGTGCTAGACCTGGCACTTTAATTGGCTCAGGGGTTTATACCGCGCCGGAACAGTTGCAAGGCAAGAGTTATCCCGCCAGTGATTTATATAGTTTGGGGGTGATCTGCCTCGAATTGCTGACCCGGATGCATCCCTTTGAACTGTACGATCCCAGTGAAAGTCGCTGGGTGTGGCGTGATTATCTACTGCAACCGGTTAGTGATGAATTTGCCGATTTGTTAGATAGTCTGGTAGCGGATCGGGTCAGCGATCGCCCGGTAAATGCAAAAGAGGCTTTACACAAACTCGATGGCGCTGCCTATCAAACGGCTATACCCTCCTTAAAAATCACCAAAACCACAGCCCCCCAGGAAAGTACGATACCCAACATGTCTGTGGCAAAGCAGATTGTGCCGCAAGCAATTGCTTCTCCTCCTCCGGCGAAAGAAACTTGGTATTGCTTTAAAACCTTTAAGGGTCATAGCGGTTATGTGAGTGATCTTTGTTTCAATGAATCGGGGAAATTTTTGGCGAGTAGCTCCGCTGATCAAACGGTACGGATCTGGGATGTGGAGCATCGTTGGGAAGCGAAATGTTTACGTGGACATCGGGGGATTGTTTCCTCAGTGCTGTTTGCGGGGGAAACGGTTATTTCTGGCAGTTGGGATTATACGGTGCGGTTGTGGGATTGGCAGAAGGGTGTCGAGGGCGATCGCCTGGAGGAACGACAATCCTGGATTCAATCCTTGGCATTGCTAGACGATAACCATCGGCTCGCTACCCTCGGCGCGGATCAACATATTGCCCTCTGGGATCTCAAAACCAAGACTTTTCTAAAAAGTTGGCATTCTGATGGGTCAATGATGATCCATTCCGATGGGCTGTCTCCGGTGGTGGTCAGCGCCAATGAATTAGAGATTTTTCTCTGGCAAAATGATCGGGTTCTGCTCACCTTTTCGGGTCATTTCGACAAAATCAATGCCTTAAAAATTAGTCCGGATAGTAAATTTATGCTCAGTGCCGGGGCGGATAACAGTCTCATTCTTTGGTCTGTACTCAAACATCAAGCTGATCAAATTTACCGCACTGACCACCCCATCCAGGCGATCGCCATTTTCCCCGATAAACGTTTCTTTGCCCTCGGCGATGATCAAGGTGCACTCTACATTTGGCAACTCGGACAGGATCAACCCAAATTTAAACTCACCGAACACCAAGGCGCAATCCAGGCGATCGCCATCTCCCCAGACAGCCAGATCATCGCCACCGGATCAGCAGATAAAACCATTAAACTCTGGCGATTCGGGATACAATGACCACCTAGCAAAATCAAGAATTTCAAAAAAAATCCCATGCTTCGAGCCGGAATCGTCGGACTGCCCAACGTCGGAAAATCGACCCTCTTTAACGCCCTCTGTGAGAACGCCAAAGCAGATGCCGCGAATTTCCCCTTCTGCACCATCGAACCCAATGTCGGTGTCGTCGCAGTGCCCGACCCCCGTCTAGAAGTATTGGCAAACATTTCCAGTTCCGCCAAAATCGTCCCCACCCGCATGGAATTTGTAGACATTGCCGGACTAGTGAAAGGGGCAAGCAAAGGGGAAGGACTAGGCAACCAATTCCTCGCCAACATCCGTGAAGTCGATGCGATCGTCCATGTGGTGCGCTGTTTCGATGACGATGACATTATCCATGTGTCCGGTTCCGTCGATCCCGTCCGTGACATTGATGTGATCAACCTGGAGCTGATTTTGGCAGATATGGCACAGGTGGAAAAACGCCTCGATCGCGCCCGTAAGCAAGCCAAAGCTAAAGCCAAGGAAGCCCTCCTCGAAGTGGCAGCCCTCGAAAAAATTCTACCCGTCCTCGAAGATGCTCGCCCCGCCCGGGAAGTAGAGCTTGACGAAGAGGAAGAACTAGCCATTAAAGCCCTCGGCTTGATGACCCGCAAACCGATTATCTATGCCACCAATGTGTCCGAAGATGACCTCGCCACAGGGAATGCCTGGGTGGAACAGGTGCGCGAAATTGCGGCGAAGGAAAATGCCCAAGTGGTGGTAATCTCTGCCCAGGTGGAAGCGGAACTTGTGGAACTCGATGCTGCCGAAAAGAAAGATTTCCTCGAATCCCTCGGCGTAGAAGAAGGGGGTTTGCAAGCCTTAATTCGGGCAACCTACACCCTGCTCGGTTTACGCACCTATCTCACCACGGGTCCCCAGGAAACCAGAGCTTGGACAATTATTGCCGGGATGAAAGCACCCCAAGCGGCTGGTGTGATCCATACGGACTTCGAGCGGGGTTTTATTCGGGCGGAGACTGTTGCCTATCAGGATCTCGTTGATAATGGTTCGATGGGTGCTGCCAAGGAAAAGGGTTTAGTCCGCTCTGAAGGGAAGGAATATGTTGTCCAGGAAGGGGATGTATTGTTATTCCGCTTTAACGTTTAGGTTTAACGTTTGGCGATCGCCCCTGGTTGGTTATAACCCTACCTTGGTGATCGCCTTTTCGATACCCTCTTGTACCGCCGCCGCCGAGCTATGGAGTTGATCCATTTCCGTTTCCGTTAAATCAATCTCCACAATACTTTCCACCCCACGACAACCCAACCGACAGGGCACACCGAGGAACAGATCCTTCAAGCCATACTGTCCATCGAGATAAACGGCCGCAGGCAAGAGTCGCGATTGATTTAGCACCAAAGACTCCACCATGTAGCACACCGAGGAAGCCGGAGCATAGAAAGCGCTACCTGTTTTCAATAGTGCGACAACCTCAGCGCCACCATTTTGCGTCCGTTCCATTAACCGTTGCACCACATCCGGAGCGAGAAATTCAGTGATGGGAACACCACTAATTGTGCAATAGCGGGGAATCGGCACCATCAGATCACCGTGACCTCCTAGCACCATCGTGGCAATGTCCCTC
>JBIKYI010000517.1:0-2919 GCA_044355355.1 Limnothrix sp.
CTGATGAGATGGCTATTATATTTTTTACCTGACCGCTATTCCTACAAAGTCTTCAACTATTCAGAGATTTTTTATCGTAATCAAGAATGATTTATTTGGACTATCACGTTACAACCTCATGCGATCGCCGAGTCGCAGAAAAAGTCATGGCATTTATGACCAGTCAATTTGGGAATGCTAGCAGTGTGAATCATGCCGTGGGCGATCGCCTTTCCCCTGCCTGAGTCTTTAGTACAATAGAATCATGCCAACATTACGCCAAGGCTAAATAAGATGGTTGCTAACTCCGACCCGAAAACCCAGTGGGCGATCGCCGATCTCGAATACTTGTCAGATAATGGCGATGATCCGCCAGAATGTCGCCTGTTAGCATAGATATTTATTACTTGATGGAGATTAAGGAAATGTCAACTTTAGAAATAGTCATTGAAAAAATTCAACATGTTTCGCCTGAACAACTTGAAAAAATCATTGAATATATCGAATTTCTTGAATTTCAAAACATCAAAAAAATACAACAAGACCCCCTCTCAGAAAAACAAAACTTCTTCGCCCTAGCTGGCATCTGGGAAGGAAAAAATATTACCACTGAAGATATTCGACGAGATGCATGGGGTGAAGAAAACCAATGATTTTATGTGATACAAATATTCTGATTGAGTTCTATAAAAATAATCCCAATATTGTTCAAGAATTACGGCGGATTGGTAGTTCAAACCTCGCTATTAGTGTTATCACTAAAGCAGAACTTTACTATGGTGCAATCAACAAACCTGAACTTAATCAAATCAAAAAACATCTAGATTTAATCTCTAATATTCCGCTTACACAAGTTATTTCGGCACAATTTATCCAACTCATGACGGACTATTCCCTTAGTCATAAACTCACTATTCCTGATGCCCTTATTGCAGCAACAGCCATAACCCAAGACCTAGAACTTTACACCCTAAATATCAAAGATTTTCGCTTTATCAAAGACTTGAAAATTTATCAAACGCATCAACAACAGAAATAGGGGGGGCAATTCAAGTAAAAAACTTCCGTAAAAAATTGACCCAAAAATCCGGTGGGCGATCGCCTGTCCCATTCATGAGTCTTCTGTACAATAGAATCATGCCAACATTGCGCCAAGGCTAAACAAGATGATTGCTAACTCCGACCCGAAAACCCAGTGGGCGATCGCCGATCTAGAATACTTTCCAAACAACGGCGATCGCCGTAGAAGATAGAGATAAAATCAAAAAGTCTTGCTTATTCCCCGTTACCTATGACTCTAGACGATCTCACCCCAACCCTGAGAGCCAAAATCAAGGCGATCGCCTATTAACGACATACGTTTAACGCTTTCCGTTATATACTGGGGATAGTCCCGAAAAAACTTCCTGTGATTCGCAATTTTAAAGACAAAGAAACCCAGAAAATCTTTGAACGACAACGCTCCCGTAAACTCCCTAGCGAGATCCAGCAGGTTGCCCTGAGAAAACTACGAATGTTAAACCGTGCCGAAACCCTACAAGATCTCAAAGTACCACCCGCCAATCGACTAGAAGCTCTAAAAGGCGATCGCCAAGGAAAATATAGTATTCGTATCAATGACCAATGGCGTATCTGTTTTCAGTGGACGAACGGAGAAGCCTCTGATGTAGAAATTGTTGATTATCACTAAAAATCGCACCCATGAATCCAGACAAACTTGCACCAATCCATCCCGGCGAAGTTCTCCTCGAAGAATTTTTAAAGCCGATGAATCTTAGCCAAAATCAATTGGCATTAGCGATTCGTGTTCCTGCCCGTCGTATTAATGAAATCGTCCAAAAGAAACGCCGAATTACTGCCGATACAGCCCTACGTTTAGCACTGTATTTCAATATGTCCCCTCGGTTTTGGTTAGGCTTACAAATGGACTATGACCTAGATATCACAGAAGATGAAATTGGCGAAAAACTACAACAGGAAGTAACCACCCTAAAATTAGATAATATTGCCGTTTAAGAATAGTCCCTTGATTTACCTCGATTACCACGCCACTACACCCGTTGATCCAAGGGTTGCCGAAAAAGTCATGGCATTGATGACTAGTCAATTTGGGAATGCCAGTAGTGTGGATCATGCCGTGGACGATCGCCCTCTACCTCCCTGTTAGTAGAATGGAGCTATGCTTGAATTTCCCAAGAGCTAAATAGCATAATGGCAAATCTTGAACTTGTAGCAGATTACGGCGATCGCCTAATCTATTTTCTAAATTAATAATGATAGCGACAGGCAATAATCGTTAAATAACTGTCATTGACAGCATACACTAAACGATTTGTTTCATCGATGCGGCGTGACCAAAATCCAGATAAATGTTCTTTTAACGGTTCAGGTTTACCCATCCCTGTAAATGGTGAATTTTTCGCATCTTGAATCAATCGATTAATCCGTTTTAGCGTTTTTTTATCTTGACTTTGCCAGTATAAATAATCATCCCAAGCCGCATCCGTCCAAGCCAATTGTCTACTCATCAATGAGTTCTCGCGTTGTCACTTGACCTTGGCGAAATTGTTCAATAGAATCCGCAAGATGTGCCGCATTCGCCGGGGACTTCAGCAAATAAACCGTTTCCATCAAACTGTTGTAATAATCTAACGACATCACAACAGCATCCTCAGCATCACGGCGGGTAATTATCGTACAGTCCGCATCATTGATGACTCGATCCAAGACAGCCCTGAGTGTTTTTCGAGCCTCGGTAAATGAAATAATTTTCATTGCCATTCACTGTTTGTATCAGCATAGAACCTGTACCTTAAATTGTACATATATATTTCATATTATTGTACAGAAAATTTTTTCGCATTAAGTATCAAGGGGAGCGATGATGAACCAATCTGGGAAAGCAAGCGGCGTGAATCATCTGGTAGGCGATCGCCCTCT
>JBIKYI010000038.1:0-10599 GCA_044355355.1 Limnothrix sp.
AGGAGTTGAATAAGGTGGTAGATTTAATTAATAATCGACCAAGAAAATCGCTTGACTATCGCACTCCGAGTGAAGTATTCTTGCTGTCATCATCAGAACCTGTTGCACTTCAAATTTGAATTGGCGAGTGTTTAAATCATTCTTGACTTTACCCAAGATATCCGCTCCATCACCGAATTCAAACGCAATACCAGCGAAAGTTAGGCGATCGCCCCCGAAAATTTCCAGTCAATGCCCAGAATCTCCACTGTCCCCAAACAAATACCCCTTGTGGAATAAAAATCTGTCAGGCAAAGTGATCAACTCATTCCTTCCTTTATAAAGAATCACTCGTAATCCTTGCCAGAACACAAGCCACAAATAAAAAAACGGCTTTATGAAGCATCAACCCCATAAAACCGTTCTGGATGATCAAAAAATGATCAAAACTACATCAAGAATTAGTACTTGTAACTATCAGTTTTGAAAGGACCATCCACTGGAACACTAATATAGTCCGCTTGAGTTTTAGTGAGTTGAGTAATCACGCCACCAAAACCCTCGACCATATAGCGAGCAACTTCTTCATCCAGATGCTTGGGCAACACTTCAACCGTGATTTTGCGTTCCGCCGGATCCTGATCCGCAAATTTACGCTCAAACAAGAACATTTGCGCCAATACCTGGTTCGCAAAGGAGCCATCCATAATCCGAGAAGGGTGACCAGTGGCATTGCCGAGGTTTACCAAGCGACCTTCCGCCAACAAAATCAAAAAGTCTTGGGGATCATCACTGCGATAGACCTTATGAACTTGGGGCTTGACTTCATCCCAATGCCAAGTCTGACGCATATAGGCAGTATCAATTTCATTGTCAAAGTGACCAATATTACAGACCACTGCACCCGGTTTTAGCGCTGCCAACATGGCGGCATCACAAACGTTGACATTACCTGTCGCAGTAACCAGGATATCGGTTTTCGCCAACAGTTCTTTGTTAACGCTATCGGGACCATTGTTAATGCCATTGAGATAGGGAGAAACCACTTCAAACCCGTCCATACAAGCCTGCATCGCACAGATGGGGTCTACCTCGGTCACCTTAACAATCATGCCTTCCTGACGGAGAGAAGCAGCGGAACCCTTGCCCACATCGCCATAACCAATCACCAAAGCCTTCTTACCAGCCAAGAGGTGATCTGTACCGCGCTTGATGGCATCGTTGAGGCTGTGGCGACAACCATATTTGTTATCATTTTTCGCCTTGGTCACGGAGTCATTGACGTTAATGGCGGGAATTTTGAGTTCGCCCTTTTCGAGCATTTCATAGAGACGATGTACCCCAGTGGTGGTCTCTTCTGTCACACCATGGATCTTGGTGAGCATTGCGGGATAGGTTTCGTGGATGTAGCCTGTGAGGTCGCCGCCGTCGTCCAAAATCATGTTGGCATCCCACAGTTCACCGGAAGGGGTGCGGCAGGTTTGCTCGATGCACCACATGTATTCTTCTTCGGTTTCGCCTTTCCATGCAAAGACGGGGACTCCAGCTTCGGCGATCGCCGCAGCGGCATGATCTTGAGTGGAAAAGATATTGCAGGATGACCAACGCACTTCCGCGCCTAGTTCGATCAGGGTTTCAATCAGCACAGCAGTCTGAATAGTCATGTGAATACAGCCGATAATCTTAGCACCAGCCAAAGGCTTGCTGTTGCTATACTTTTTCCTGATGGTCATCAGAGCTGGCATTTCCCCCTCGGCGATCGCAATTTCCTTGCGTCCCCAGCTTGCGAGGTTAATATCAGCGACCTTATAGTCACGGGTCAGTGTTGAAGTGCTCATAGATTTACAGTCTAAAGTGAATGTCTAGAGGGAGTTGATTAAAAAACAAGCTTTGGCTGATACAGGGAATGAATCGATCTGGTGACAATACGATTGATGCAGTATGGCTTAGATACAATCAGTTCAAATGATCAGCAACGCGAAAAACATTTAAAGTGTAACGTTAAGTTAATCAGCTTTGTTAGTTTTTCCAAGGACAATCGGGGAGATCTTTCCCAAAATCGCCATAGATCGCCGTGGGTTAATCACTCGGCCACGGGAAACTACTCACGCCATATCATGCTTTGTAATGTTTTTTTGTCATCATTGCAGACCATTGGCGACATTAATTGGCAATAAGTTAGCAAATATTGGGGAGCCTGCATAAATGTTTGATTGGTTAAATCCGCTTTTTGGGAAAAGTGCGACTGGTGTGAATGCCAAGGTTGAAATCTATACTTGGCAGACCTGCCCCTATTGTATCGCCGCCAAAATCCTCTTATTTTTTAAAGGGGTTCATTTTACTGAATACAAAATTGACGGGGATGATTCAGCCCGTAAAAAAATGGCAGAACGTGCCAATGGGAAACGGACTGTGCCCCAAATTTTTATTAACGATACCCATGTGGGTGGCTGTACAGATTTGTTTGAGCTAGATAAAAAAGGCGCATTAATAACCCTCTTGACCCAGTGATCACCGAGGCGGAATATCGACGACATTTACACTGGATGCATCGGGCGATCGCCCTGGCAGAGATCGCAGGTCAATCCGGCGAAATACCTGTCGGGGCAATCATTGTTGATCGCCACAATCAAATCCTTGCCCAAAGCGGTAACCGCAAAGAAAAAACGCATGATCCCACCGCCCACGCCGAGGTTTTAGCCATTCGTGCGGCCAGCCAAACCCGCCAAAATTGGCATCTTAACGACTGCACTCTTTATGTAACCCTCGAACCCTGCCCTATGTGTGCCGGAGCAATTATCCATGCCCGTTTAAAACAAGTGGTTTATGGCGCAGACGACCCTAAAACTGGCGTTTTACGCAGCGTGGCGAACTTTCCCGATGCACCCTTTTCTAACCATCGGTTGCAAGTGATTGGGGCGATTGCCGAGGCAGAATGTCGTCAAGTTTTACAAAAATGGTTTAGACAAAACCGAAAAACCTAACGCATAATGATTGGATAAATCAGTTTTTTAGCGTTATTTCGAGCCGTTACACCAGTTCTTCGCGAGGTTAGAAGTTACATCCCATGGAAGCAGCCACAGCAACATTGTCCAATAATGGCGATCGCCTCACGACCCAAGCCCCCGTCACTGACTCCCGCCCCTGGGGAACCTTCACCATCCTCGACGAAGGCAACGGTTACAAAATTAAACGCATCGAAGTCAAGCCCGGACACCGCCTCAGCTTACAAATGCACCACCACCGCAGCGAACACTGGATCGTCGTCTCCGGCACAGCCCACGTCGAATGTGGCGACAAAACAGAACTACTCACCCCCAACCAATCCACCTACGTCCCCGCCTGCACCAACCACCGCCTCCAAAATCCCGGCGTTGTGCCCCTGATCCTCATCGAAGTTCAAAACGGCGAGTACCTCGGCGAAGACGATATCATTCGCTTCCAAGACGATTACGCCCGGAAATAGACCCATCCCCGTTTAATCCGCACCATGATCCAAATTTCACCCACCGCCGCCCAGGAAATCAAACGCATCCAACGGAACTACCCCGAACCAACTAGCTACGTGCGCCTGCAATCCATATCCGGTGGATGTCTTGACTTTATCTACCGCCTCTCCCTCGACACTGAACCCCAAGAGGGCGATCGCCACTTCAACAGCCGCAATATCGAAATCTTGGTCAACGAAACAGAACTCCCCCAACTCACCGATCTCAACATTGACTACTCCGAAGACCTCATGGGCGGCGGTTTCCGCTTTACCAACCCCGCAGTTAGCAAAACCTGCAATTGCGGACAATCATTCCAAAAGTAATTGCCCACATTACCCACAATAAGGAACTGCAAACAGCCAAAACAATAAAAACTAACATCTCAAAAAAATCTCGAAAATAAAAATAAACTTGACAGAGATGTTTTAGAATCGATAAGATTACTATTCGTCAATGCAATGACCTACGTTTACCCTGCACGTAGGGCAATTACTAATGCCAACAATACAACAACTTATTCGTTCTGAACGGTTTAAGCTCAAGAAAAAAACCAAGTCCCCTGCACTGAAGCAATGCCCCCAGCGTCGTGGCGTTTGCACCCGTGTATATACCACAACCCCCAAGAAGCCTAACTCAGCGCTTCGGAAGGTTGCCCGTGTACGCCTTACTTCTGGTTTTGAAGTAACCGCCTACATCCCCGGTATTGGTCATAACCTTCAAGAGCACTCCGTAGTTTTGATCCGTGGTGGTCGTGTTAAAGACTTACCTGGTGTCCGTTATCACATCGTACGTGGAACCCTTGATGCAACTGGTGTTAAAGACCGTCGTCAAAGCCGTTCTAAGTATGGCGCGAAGCGTCCCAAGGACTAAAAGCATCACCTGCCTTGAACCACGTTGAATATCACCATTGAATAATTGGTTTAGAGTTGCGATCGCCAACCATTCAATTTGCCCTCGTTTTAGCCATCAAAACACTAAACACGAGAACCCATACAAAGCTTGTAAGAGAACATTCCCAACTCACGACATCTTAAGGAACGTTCTTCAATTAAAAAATTGCTGCCCAGCATGTCAGCGAAAGCACTGACAGGTCAAACCTTAGAAAACCTCCTATTTTAAGAAAATAAAACAGTATGTCTCGTCGCTCAGTAACCAAAAAGCGTGAAATACCACCTGACGCGGTATACAACAATCGCTTGCTCAGTATGACCATCCGCCGCGTAATGAAAAGCGGTAAGAAAGCCTTGGCAGCACGGATTGTCTACGATGCATTGGACATCATCAAGGAAAGAACTGGCAGTGAACCCATTGAGGTTTTCGAAGAAGCCATCCGCAATTTAACCCCCCTCGTCGAGGTAAAAGCTCGTCGTGTGGGTGGTGCAACCTACCAAGTCCCCATGGAAGTCCGCCAGGGACGTGGTACAGCCTTAGCACTTCGTTGGTTGATCGGTTACTCCCGTCAGCGCTCCGGTAAAACGATGGCGATTAAGCTGGCAAATGAATTGATGGACGCAGCAAATGAAACCGGTGGCGCAATTAAAAAGCGTGAAGATACTCACCGGATGGCAGAAGCCAACAAAGCGTTCGCACACTACCGTTACTAAACTAACGGCAGGGTGGGGAAGTTACCCAGTGCTTAGTTCGAGCTTGGTTCGGGCAAAGTTATTGCTCAACTTTGTGGGTAACGAGTGCCGTAACTTCACTTGGGACTAGACGGATTTGGATAGCCCGACTATAATTATCATTCGCTATTACTTTTAATAAGAAATATTAAGTTGCTGTAAATTCTCTGATGCAGTGCATCGATCCCCCTCGGTGATCGATTCCCTTCTCCGGATTCTTTGAGGTGCAGGAGGCCAACATGTCACGAAGCGTAAGTTTAGCGCAGACCCGCAACATAGGCATTGCCGCTCATATTGATGCTGGCAAAACCACGACAACTGAAAGAATTTTGTTCTACTCCGGTATTGTTCACAAGATCGGTGAAGTTCATGATGGGAATGCTGTAACCGACTGGATGGAGCAGGAGCGAGAGCGTGGCATTACCATTACTGCCGCAGCGATCAGCACCAGTTGGCGAGATTGCAAGATTAATATTATTGATACCCCCGGTCACGTGGATTTCACCATTGAGGTGGAGCGTTCGATGCGTGTGCTGGATGGTGTGATTGCGGTTTTCTGTTCCGTCGGTGGTGTACAGCCCCAGTCGGAAACGGTTTGGCGGCAAGCAGATCGGTATCATGTTCCCCGTATTGCATTCATTAATAAGATGGATCGTACTGGTGCGAACTTTTTTAAGGTCTATGAGCAAATTGGTAGTCGGCTAAAAACCAATGCTGTGGCGATTCAGATTCCCATCGGCGCTGAGAATGATTTTGTTGGGATCGTTGATCTCATCAAAATGCAGGCGAATTTGTACCGGGATGATGTGGGCCAAGACATCGAGATTGTCGAGATTCCAGCCGAGCTTCAGGAGCAGGCTGAGCAATATCGTTCTCTGATGATCGAGGCGATCGCCGAAAGTGATGAAACCCTCCTAGAGAAATACCTAGAAGGGGAAGAATTCACCGAAGCGGAAATTATGTCAGCCCTCCGCCAGGGAACCGTAAAGGGAGAACTCGTCCCAGTGCTCTGTGGTTCCGCCTTTAAAAATAAGGGCGTTCAGTTGCTCCTAGATGCGGTCGTGGACTATTTGCCCTCCCCCATCGAAGTGCCTCCCATCCAAGGGGAACTACCTGATGGCACCATTGGCGATCGCCCAGCAGACGACGAAGCCCCCTTTGCTGCCCTCGCCTTCAAGATCGCCTCAGATCCCTACGGCAGACTCAGTTTTATCCGTGTGTATTCCGGCGTAATCCAAAAAGGAAGTTACATCTACAACTCCACAAAAGATAAAAAAGAGAGAATTTCCCGATTGATCGTCCTCAAATCCAATGAACGCATTGAAGTGGACGAATTACGCGCCGGAGATCTCGGAGCAGTTATTGGTATGCGGGATACAACAACCGGCGATACCCTTTGTGACGCAAGCGATCCGATTATTCTTGAATCCCTGTTTGTCCCAGAGCCGGTCATCTCCGTTGCAGTAGAACCCAAAACCAAGCAAGACATGGAGAAGCTTTCCAAAGCCCTCCAATCACTATCCGATGAAGACCCGACCTTTCGTGTCAGCGTCGATCCGGAAACCAACCACACCGTGATCGCAGGGATGGGAGAATTACACCTCGAAATCCTTGTAGATCGAATGCTTCGGGAATTTAAAGTCGAAGCAGATGTTGGTCAACCCCAAGTCGCCTATCGCGAAACCATTCGCCAGAAAGCAGAAGCAGAAGGCAAATTTATTCGTCAGAGTGGCGGCAAAGGACAGTATGGCCATGTTGTCATCCAGATTGAACCTGGAGACGAAGGCAGTGGCTTTGCATTTGAATCAAAGATTGTTGGTGGTACGATTCCTCGCGAATACATCCCTTCCATTGAACAAGGGATGAAAGAAGCTTGTGAATCTGGTATCATCGCAGGCTACCCAATGATTGATCTCAAAGCCACCCTGCTCGATGGCTCCTTCCACGACGTAGATTCCTCGGAAATGGCATTTAAAATTGCGGGTTCTATCGCAATCCGCAATGCCGTTGACAAGGCATCCCCCGCAGTGTTGGAACCCATTATGCAGGTTGAGGTTGATGTGCCTGAGGGTTTCCTCGGGGATATTATGGGTGACCTCAATGCCCGTCGGGGCAACATCCAAGGCATGGACTCCGAAGACGGCATTGCCAAAGTTTCCGCCAAAGTTCCACTGGCAGAAATGTTTGGTTATGCCACCGATATCCGCTCTAAAACCCAAGGACGTGGTATCTTTTCGATGGAGTTCAGCAACTACGATGAAGTGCCTCGCCATGTGGCGGAAGCCATCATCGCCAAAAATAAGGGAACGTACAATTTTAACGATTAAGGAATAACTAAACTCATGGCACGCGCTAAGTTTGAAAGAAACAAAGACCACGCCAATATTGGTACTGTTGGTCACGTTGACCACGGCAAAACTACTTTAACAGCAGCAATCACTATGGCTTTGGCGGCTCAAGGTGGTGCTAAAGCTCGTAAGTATGAAGATATTGATGCTGCACCTGAGGAAAAAGCGCGTGGTATCACCATCAACACTGCTCACGTAGAGTATGAAACTGATAATCGTCACTATGCTCACGTTGACTGCCCTGGTCACGCTGACTACGTGAAGAACATGATTACTGGTGCGGCACAAATGGACGGCGGTATCCTCGTGGTATCTGCGGCTGACGGCCCCATGCCCCAAACCCGTGAGCACATTCTCTTGGCTAAGCAGGTTGGTGTACCTAGCCTTGTTGTTTTCCTCAACAAAGAAGACCAAGTTGATGATGAAGAATTACTCGAACTTGTTGAACTCGAAGTTCGTGAACTCCTCTCTGAATATGACTTCCCCGGCGATGATATTCCCATCACGACTGGTTCTGCTCTCAAGGCGGTTGAAGCTTTGACGACGAATCCTGCTCTCAAACGTGGTGAGAATGAGTGGGTTGATAAGATTCTTGCCCTCATGGATAGCGTTGATGAGTACATGCCTCTGCCTGAGCGTGATGTTGATAAGCCTTTCTTGATGGCTGTTGAGGACGTTTTCTCTATTACTGGTCGTGGTACTGTTGCGACTGGTCGTATTGAGCGTGGTCGTGTCAAGGTTGGTGAGACCATTGAAATCGTTGGCGTTAAGGATACCCGTAGCACTACTGTTACTGGTGTTGAGATGTTCCAAAAGATCCTTGAAGAGGGTATGGCTGGGGACAACGTTGGTGTTCTCCTCCGTGGTATCCAAAAGGATGACATCGAGCGCGGCATGGTTCTTGCTAAGCCCGGTTCTATCACTCCTCACACCAACTTTGAGGCTGAGGTTTATGTTTTGACTCAAGAAGAAGGTGGTCGTCACACGCCTTTCTTCCCCAACTACCGTCCTCAGTTCTATGTTCGTACAACTGATGTAACAGGTACGATTACGGCTTTCACTGCGGATGATGGTTCTGCTGCTGAAATGGTTATGCCTGGCGATCGCATCAAGATGACTGTTGAGTTGATCAACCCCATCGCGATTGAACAAGGTATGCGCTTTGCAATCCGTGAAGGTGGTCGTACTATTGGTGCGGGTACTGTTTCTAAGATCCTTGCAGACAAGGAAAAGCCCGGCGATAAGAAGAAGAAGAAGTAATCACATCTGTTGATATATTCTTAGGGGGTAGGCGGATAGCGTTCAAACGTCTATTTTGCCTCCTCCTCTTCCTCGGAACCTCTGTGAGAGCTTGATACTAAAGCTTTCAAATTTACTATCCTGCACCTTGACAAATAAAAATCATGGCAACCCTGCAACAACAAAAAATCCGTATCCGTCTGAAAGCTTTTGACCGTCGCTTATTGGATACTTCCTGTGAAAAAATCGTCGATACGGCAAATCGCACTAACGCTACGGCGATCGGTCCGATTCCTTTGCCCACAAAGCGCAAGATTTATTGTGTACTCCGTTCTCCCCACGTTGATAAAGATTCCCGTGAGCACTTTGAAACCCGTACTCACCGTCGCATCATTGATATTTATCAACCCTCTTCCAAAACGATCGATGCTTTGATGAAGCTTGATCTCCCCGCTGGTGTGGACATCGAAGTTAAGCTTTAAAGCTTCCAGGCTTACAAGATTCGCCAATATCGCAAATATATTAGAAATCTTTATAGGGTCTTTGGTGGGATTAATCCCATTAAAGACTCTTTTTGTTGGGCTTAAGTTTTGCATATCCGCTAAAGTATTAGTAGACAGCATTCTCTACAGCCCATGACTCCTTCTTCCGTTGCCGTTCGAGAACTTCCTTTGTTTCCGCTTCCGGAAGTTGTTCTTTTTCCCTCTCGTCCTTTACCGCTCCATGTCTTTGAGTTTCGGTATCGGATTATGATGAATACGATTCTTGAAAATGATCGCCGTTTTGGTGTGTTGATGGTGGATCCTGTAGATGGAACCATCGCCAGCGTTGGTTGTTGTGCGGAAATTGTCCATTGTGAGAAGATGCCTGATGGACGGATGAAGATGTTGACGATTGGTCAGCAGCGTTTCCGGGTGTTGGATTATGTGAGGGAAAAGCCCTATCGGGTGGGTCTGGTGGAGTGGATTGAGGATGACCCCCTGAGTGGAAATTTGTCTTCTTTGGCGGTTGATGCCAAGCAGGTTTTGTTGGATGTGGTGAATTTGTCGGCGAAGTTAGCTGGACAGGATCTGGAATTGCCGGATGAATTGCCGGATCTGCCCCGGGAGTTGTCCTATTGGATTGCGGGTAGTTTGTATGGTGTAGCGGAGGAGCAACAGGCTTTGTTGGAGCTTCAGGATACTCAGGAGCGTTTACGGCGTGAGGTGGAAATTCTGACTTCGACGAGGAATCATCTGGCGGCACGTACAGCTTTGAAGGATGTGTTTAATTAGTCTGTTCTTGGATTGATTTAGTTTACGGATTCGTTTCTGGATTGCTTTATGGCTTGGTCGATGGATGAGCTGGATGGGGCGATCGCCGATTTTACGGACATTCAGGCGGACATTAATTACCATGATGCCCAGCAAACGCTCAAGAAGTTGCTGCAAAATTTTGATCTGACGGATCAGGAGCAGCGGGGTTTGGAACAGGAGATCAGCCAGCTTGCCCAGATGTTTGATAAGTTGGAAAATTCTGTTTTGCAGATTGCGGCGTTTGGTTTAGTGGGTCGGGGGAAGTCGTCGCTGTTGAATGCGCTGTTGGGGGAATCGATTTTTCAGACGGGTGCTTTGCATGGCGTGACGACGCAAATTGAGCAGGCAAATTGGCAACTTTCTGAGGAAAATATTGGTGGGGAAACGATTCAAAGGGCTTCTTTTCTCAATCAAGCGCAGAGTCGTTTGGAGTTGATTGATACCCCTGGGATTGATGAGATTAATGGGGAAACGCGGGAACAATTGGCAAAAATGATCGCGCAACAAATGGATTTAATTCTGTTTGTGATTGCTGGGGATATGAGTCGGGTGGAGTTTGAGGCGTTATCTCAGTTACGGGATGTGGGTAAGCCGATTATTTTGGTTTTTAATAAGGTGGATCAAT
>JBIKYI010000039.1:0-10596 GCA_044355355.1 Limnothrix sp.
TGCCTTTTTCTTCGACGATCGCATCGATGGTTTCGTTGGTGGTTGCTTTAATGCCGATTTGATCTCGGTCTAGGTTTAGGACTGAGGCGAGGTGATCGCCCATAGCTGGAATGTGGGGTTTTAATTTGGGACGTTCCGCCACAATCACTGAGTCCAGATTACCGATGCGCCAACCTCGTTCCTTAATTAGTCTGTCCACCTGTTTGAGGAGTTCCACACTGTCTGCTCCCTTCCATTTGGGGTCTGTTGGCGGAAAATAGTGACCAATATCCCCCAGGCTTAAAGCCCCTAACATTGCGTCCATAATGGCGTGGATCAACACATCCGCGTCACTGTGACCATCTAAGCCCAGGTGATGCTCGATCTGAATCCCCCCTAAGATCAGGGGTCGTCCTGCAACCAAACGGTGGACATCGTAACCATTGCCAATGCGGATATTCATGGTCTACTGGAGGGGTGAACGGAAATCATTGGTTAGGGTATCATATCTGTCTAACGGACTGACAATGCCGTCTTTTTGGTGGTTGTGTTCCCTCGTCCTGGCGATCGCCCCCTGAGGGATAACCCGTTAAAACTATGAACAACGATGAACCAAAGTTCTACCCCACCATTGTCCATCCGCCAGCAATGCGGACAGTCAAACCAACTGCCAAAACAATTGCCAAAAAAACTACTTATGCTTGGTCAACCCCTTAATTGGCGCAATCTTTCCCTCACCCTGAGTCTCCTTGTTGGAGGTAGCCTAAGCGGTTTACTGCTGCATCTGCCCCTCACCCCTGCACCGATCGCCATTGCCCAGACAGCAGAAGCGACAAAAGACAGTAGTTTTTTACAAGGATTACTCCAGTTAAACCAAGATTTTTTGGCAGCCAGACCCGCCTTACAGCAATTACCCGTCGAACTAACCGCCCTAGACCGAAAAAATAAAGCCTTTGATGCCCAATATTTTGCCACCTACATCGCCAATGTAAAGGCACTACAGCAAAAAATTGGCGTACTCGAAACCCAGTTCGGTAACTTTCAAGACCCACAGCAACGGCTGGCAATTAAAGCAGAACTAGAAGCGTTACAGCTTGTTCTTCAGAATTTTTTGGCAGTCTCAGAACCTTTTGCAGCGGGTTTTAATCCAAAGGCAATTCGTCAAACCCAAGAATTTCTCGACTTTTTTGACCGTCTCAAATTGCCAAACAGTAGCTATGGTTTTTACGGCACAGTCACGGCTAATGAAATGAGTACCTATATCGACAAACAGTTAGTGGAGTTCTCGAATACCCTCAAGCAGCTCAATCAAATTGCCACCAAGGGGGCGATCGCCCCGGATCTTGCCACATCCATTAATCATCTCTATACCACCATTAGTCTAGAGAGTATTTTAAATGACCCGAATGGTAAGTTTCAACAACACATTGAACGTCTTGAAAAAGACAACGAAGAGCTAGAACAACAGATCCAAAGTACCCATCGAATTATTCTCTTTTTACCCTTAATCGTGATGTTGCCGACCACAATGTTGGTCTTTATTTTGTTCTATTATTTCGGCAAAATTTTCCAAGAAAAAGCCGAGCATCCTGGTAATTATCAATTTTCCCTTAATGATATTTATGGTCTAGAGGAAGAACTCGTTGCTCGACTGGTACAAAAATATGACCTTAAACCCAAACTCCTGGAAAGACGTAATGATCCCTTTGCGAATAAGCTGATTAATTTCGTGAGTAACCCTGATGCCCCCTCCGTGGAGAATTTAGAGGAAATGAATGACAATTCTGGCGAGGGCGACAAAAATCAGAGTTATACAGCAACAGCAAATCCCTCTGACCGGAAAACCCAGGAGGTTGTTCTAGATGGTCTTTTCGACGGGGAAGATGAGGACGATAATGATAATTTCCCGGTGCATTTACCCAATATTTATGATGAATTGGTGGATCGCTATAACGAGGATCCCAGCTATCTGGAAGCCCAGGCGATCGCCCTGAGTATTTCCCATCAGGAAAGCCACCTCGACGACGAAGCCGAATTTATGCCGATGTTAATCTTTACGGAAGATGAAGCCGGGGACTATTGGGAAACGACTTTTAAATCCATTGAATACCTTGTGCCGAAGGCTACCCTCGCCATCACCATCGAAAATTACAGTAACTTTAAAAATATTTTTATTTGCTACGGTTACCAGCATGACACGGTGCAAAGGGCAAAACTCCTGAAGCCTGCCAGAGTCTCCCGCGCCGAAGAAGAGCACACTTGGGAGCTTGTACAACAGGGTATCGTCGTACTTCATCGTATT
This sequence comes from Limnothrix sp., assembly GCA_044355355.1. GTDB lineage: Bacteria > Cyanobacteriota > Cyanobacteriia > Cyanobacteriales > MRBY01 > MRBY01. Next base: position 2,282 of record JBIKYI010000039.1, read on the forward strand.
TAGTCCTTGGCTGATCAGGTTTCAGTAGGAGGGCGATCGCCAAGTTATCTGTCCCCATAACAACCAGTCCAGTGGTGTAAACCCAGAAATTGACCTAGAATAACAGCAATTCTGAAGTAACGACATCGCATTGTCCCCTGGGCTGAGGAGCATTCCCATGAAGTCTTTCTACAATGACATCAACCATCACATCAATAGTATTTCTGGGGTGGCGATCGCCGTAACCCTAGTTAGTAGCATTAGCGTGATCAGTTCCACCACAGCAGCCCAGGCCCAAGCCGCCTACGGCAGCTACATCGGTGTCGGTGGCAGCATCGGCATTACATCCGATGACAACGGAGATGGACAACAGGTCGGCGCAGTCATCAGTGCCCGCTACAAATTCCTCGAAGCCCCCATTTCCCTCCGCACCCAAGCCTTTATCGGTGCAGGTACAGCCGTTGTCCCCACCATTTCCTACGATATCCCCGTGACCTGGCAAGCCGATGCCTATGTGGGCGCAGGGGTTTCCTTTGCCAGCGGCACAAGCCCTTCCCCCGTCGGTGACAAAACTAGTTTTGTGATTCAGCCCGGTCTAGATTACGCCATTCCCAACGGTAATACCGTGATCTTTACCAATGCGGTAGTTGCCTTTGACGCTTACGAAGCAGGGGGCGGTACTGCCCTAGCTGTGCAGGGTGGCATGGGTCTACGTTTCTAGACATAACCTTGGATTTAACTAAATTCCACTGAATTTGACTGGATTTACCATTGCGTTTTAATGGCTCAGGTGATGAGTGAACCTGAGTTACGCTACACCACAGACAATACAGCCCTTGCCCAAATGCTGATCGAGTTTCCGCCATTGCGGGAGGGGGATCCCCCAAATCGTATTAAGGCGGTGGGCTGGGGAAACCTCGGTACAGAGATTCAGCAGACTTTCCATGAGGGAGATCAGGTGATTCTCGTCGGGCGGTTGTCGATGAATACGATTGATCGCCCTGAGGGTTTTAAGGAGAAAAAGTTGGAATTTGTCATTTCCCAGATCGAGGCGGTAGGGACTGGGATGCCGATGGCGGCTCCTGCTCCTGTGTATAATTCTCCGGTTGCGGCTGCCCCAAGTACTACCCCAAGTAATGTTGTGCCTTTGAGTTCGGCATATCAACAACAGCCAGAACCTATGGCAACACCGAGTTTTGACCATGGGATGGAGCCGGAACCAAATCTGGACGATATTCCTTTTTAGGCGTGAATTTTTCAGTGTGAATTTTTGTGAAGTTTAAGTTGTGAATTTAGGGGATACCATTGTGGCGATCGCCAGTGCGGTCGTGCCAAACCAAGGCAGTATCGGCATTGTGCGTTTATCGGGGGCGGATGCTGTGGCGATCGCCCAGGGTTTATTCCAGAGTCCAGGACGACAAACCTGGGAGAGTCACCGGATTTTGTATGGCTATGTGCGCCATCCCGTGACCCATGCCACCATTGACGAAGCCTTATTGTTACTGATGTTGGCTCCCCGTTCCTTCACCGCCGAGGATGTGGTGGAGTTCCATTGCCATGGCGGGATTATGCCTGTACAGCAGGTGTTACAGCTTTGTTTGGAGTCTGGGGCGAGGTTAGCGGAACCGGGGGAATTTAGTCTCAGGGCATTTCTTAACGGGCGGATTGATCTGACCCAGGCGGAAAGTGTGGCGGAATTGGTCGGCGCGAAATCTCCCCAATCGGCTCAGGTGGCACTAGCGGGAATTCAGGGGAAACTCGCCCAACCGATTCACAAACTCCGCGCCCAATGTTTGGATATTTTGGCGGAAGTGGAAGCCCGCATTGATTTTGAGGATGATTTGCCGCCCCTTGATGAAGAACACATTCGACGGGATTTAGCCGAGGTTTTGCGCTTGGTGGGGTCAATTTTGCAGACGGCGGATCGGGGGGAATTGCTGCGCAGTGGGCTAAAGGTGGCGATTGTCGGTCGTCCGAATGTGGGGAAATCGAGTCTGCTCAATGCCTGGAGCCAGAGCGATCGCGCCATTGTGACGGATTTACCGGGTACAACGCGGGATGTGGTGGAATCGCAGTTAGTGGTGCAAGGCATTCCGGTGCAGGTGTTGGATACCGCCGGGATTCGCCAAACGGAGGATATGGTCGAGCAAATTGGGGTAGAGCGATCGCTAAAAGCTTCCCAGAATGCGGATTTAGTCTTACTGACCATCGATGCGGCGGCGGGTTGGACAGAGGCGGATCAAGCCATTTTCGAGCAGATTGGCGATCGCCCCTTGATCCTCGTGATCAATAAAACCGACATTGGCAATCCCCAAATAATCGATCTACCGGAAGAAATCTCGCAAATTGTCCATACGGCAGCGGCTCAACAACAGGGCATTGAGGATTTAGAAATGGCGATCGCCCAGAGTGTCCACCAGGGAACAGTCGGCGCAGCAGACCTAGATTTTGCCATTAACCAACGCCAAGCTGCAGCCCTTACCCGCACGAAACAAGCCCTAGAACAAGTTATCGATACCATTGCCCAGGAATTGCCCCTGGATTTTTGGACAATTGATTTGCGTAGTGCCATCCAGTCCCTCGGCGAAATTACAGGCGAAGGGGTCACCGAATCAGTCTTGGATCGCATCTTCAGTCGTTTTTGTATCGGCAAGTAACCGGAGGGGAAGACGCGGTGAGGGGGTGACAAGGAGAAGGGGAGAAGGAAAGATTTCATCTCATATTTCACCCTAAAGCAAGATCCTTGATACAAACGCTGTCAATCACTACCAATTTCACCGCGTCTCCTTCGTCCCCTTGTCCCCTCCTCCCCCATCCCCTGCTTAACTCTCTTTCGTTTCAGCGGTTACAGGCTCCGTCTCGACTTCCTTCACCTCAGGGGTACTTTCCTCTAGACGCGCTTGCATAGACACCGACTTCTCAATCTTCTCAGCCTCCTTCTTGAACTCCTCCTGGAACTCATTGGAGGCATTCTGGAAACTCTTGAGGGTTTTCCCCAGGGTGCGACCGATTTCGGGGAGTTTTTTGGGACCAAACACAAGCAGGGCAATCACAAAAATGAGTGCCATTTCTGGAAGACCAATACCAAAAACATTCATATGTCCCTCTTTGTCATGGATAAGCTGAATTTTTGCTGTTTTATTCTACCCTGTTGGTTCCCGTTGCATGGCCATCAGGATTTTTAGTTTTCGCCGGGATGTTGCTCTAAATTATTGCGACTTATACTATGCGACTTAACTCACTGCTTGTTTCATCGTTTGTTTTTTGGCGAGGGAAGAGCGTAATTGACCGCAGGCGGCATCCGCTTCTAAACCTTTGGAATAACGAACACTGACGGCGATTTTGTGATCCTGCAAAATTTGTCGAAAGACATTAATGCGCTTTTTGCCGGGACGCTCAAAGGGGACTTCGGTGATGGGGTTGTAGGGAATTAAATTGACGTGGCTTTGAAAACCTCGCAGATGGGTCGCCAGTTCGGCGGCATGGTCGGGCAGATCATTCACGCCAGCGAGCAAAATATATTCGAAGCTAATGCGGCGGCGGGTGATTTCGACATATTCGCGGCATTCGTCCAGGAGTTCGGCAATGGGGTAATGGACGGCGGTGGGAATGATGCTTTCCCGTAGGGCTTGGTTGGGGGCATGGAGGCTAACGGCAAAGGTGATTTGTAGGTTTTCCTGGGCGAGGGCACGGATCTGACCGGGTACGCCGACGGTGGAAATGGTAAGCGATCGCTGACCGATGCCGACATCTTGGTTTAAGCCATGAATTGATTTGAGGACGTTTTCAAAATTGGCGAGGGGTTCACCCATACCCATATAGACGACATGGCTGACCCGTTGATCGAAATCTTCCTGGACGGTGAGGACTTGATCTAAAATTTCGTGGGCTTGGAGGTGGCGGGTAAAGCCGCTCTTGCCCGTAGCACAGAAATCGCACGCCATGGCACAGCCGACCTGGGAGGAAACGCAGACGGTGAGACGTTTTTCGGTGGGGATACCGACTGTTTCGATGATTAGTCCGTCGTGGAGTTTGAGGAGATATTTGCGGGTTCCGTCGGGGGCGGTTTTTTGGTGGTGGATCTGCGATCGCCCAACAGGATAGGTTGCCATTTCCTCCCGCCAAGCCTTCGGGAATACCGAAATTTCATCGAGATTGCGGATGCCCTTTTGGTAGAGCCATTGATACAGTTGCTTACCCCGGTAGCTGGGTTGCCCTGACTCCTCCATCCATTGGGTTAATTCAGACAAACTTTTACCGAGGAGCACCGTTGGGGTCATAACCATTTACTCAAATCTACCTAGGATTTGCTGAGGACGTTAGGCGATCGCCCTAGCACAACATTTCCCCCCCATTGTGACATAGGACTCCACCGCCCATCACTGCTCACATCGCGTCAATTAAGGGACATGGAGAGATTCCGGGGAAGTGATTGTGATGTTTTTGATACTTTGGTTAATCGTTTGGGTCTTATTGTTTTGTGTGAGCTGATTTGCCGCTGGTGATTCCGACAGACTCGGATCGAGGGGGATAGCATTCGGTTGTTTTTGGGCTAACGTCCAAGACAATCCCCCTACTGCCCCCATAATCAGCGTTGCATAACCCACATAACGGGCTGCCTCCTCTGTCCAAGTGGGATCTTCCTGGAGAGGTTTTGTGCGTACCATTGGCTTGGGTTGTGGCAAAGTTGCGGCGAGGGCAATGCCATTTAAACCGAGTCCTTCCCCCAAACGACGAATGAAACCTTTGACGTAGAGATCCTCCGGCAGAGTTTCAAAACGCTCCTCCTCAATGGCTTCGATATGGGAGACAAGAACATGGGTCTGTTGGTGGAGTTGATTGCGGGAAATATTTTTTCTCTCCCGCGTGGTTTTCAGTAATTTGCCAATTTGCACCAGCTTGAGATATTTTTCCTGCTCATAATCCGCCTCTGTTGTATCCGGGGTTTGCTCAAAGAGAGAAGATGAAAGCTGTTTAAGATAACCGGGTAGCCAAGGGGATTGGGGATAAGTCAGTTGGATTTGCGCTGGATTTTCTTGAATTTTTTGCACTGTGGCACTGATGGTGGCGGCAATAATGCTTTCAAGAATTTTGCTGTCCTGTTCTGCTTCTTCCAAGGTGGCGATCGCCTGTCCATAGTCCGCCTGCAACAGTAATTCACTCTGAATCTGCTCCCGTAGCCTAGCAACCACCACAGTGAGGGGTTGCACAACATCTTGGTTCACAACCTCTGCTAACTCGTCGTCTTCCGGAAAATAATGAATCGCATCGGAATGCGGCTTGGCGGGAGAGGCAATAGACTTCGATATTTGTGTTGTCGCTTCAGTTTCTGAGGTGGGAAAGTAACAGATCGAGGCAGTCATAGTGAGATCCTTAAATATTGTCAATATTGTCGAAATAGCTTCGAAAACAACGCAACTATTACAGAAGACTGACTATTCAAGCAATCTGTATCAAACCTGAATGGAATCTACATTAAAATTTAAAAATATTTAAAATAAATTCAAAATTAAATGTAGTAGGTCACCCCTCGGTAATTACTGATCTTTTCTGTTCTTTGCCACTCAATCAGGAAAAATCGTCAATTCAAAGATGGAATGCCGTCCAATCAGCACACAAAAAGTTATGACCCATGGGGTAGCTAGAACCATGACAGCGCAGGGCTTGCTTCTATCTACTCATCAAAACAGTTGCTGAACTGTCCCTGGATATTCTTGCCGTCCCACGACTCGTTCTATGATGGGATTGTCGTCTGAAATCAAGTCAATGACAGTCTTTATCTGGTTTTGTTTGGGTTTGATTACAATCTATTTAGGTCTTTGTCTAATACTTTGGTTGGGTCAACGGCGCATCATTTTTGAGCCTCATTTCCAGTCGGCAAACCCAATTCCGGCAAACTTGTCTCTGGTGTATGACTCGATTCGTCTCCCGGTGGGTCAGGCTGGGGCTGAATATTTGGTGGCTTGGTGGTTTCCGCATGGGCATCCCAATGGTCAAACTATGCTTTTTTTGCACGGGAATAGTGGCTATGATGACTATAACTTCAATACTCTGAACATCATGCACCAACTGGGTTTTGATGTTTTAATGTTGAATTATCGGGGTTATGGGGAGAGCAGTCAGCGTTTTCCCAATGAGCGGCGAGTGTATGAGGATGCGGCAACGGGTTATCGTTTTTTAATTGAGCAGAAGCAGGTGTTGCCGGAGAATCTGTTGATCTATGGTCATTCCCTCGGTGGGGCGATCGCCATTGAAATCGCCAGTCGTTATCGCTGTGGGGGTTTATTTATCGAATCTACTTTTGCATCTATGCTGGAAATGTCTGTGACCAAATCTTACATGAAATTTTTTCCGATTAATTGGTTGTTACATCAACGTTTTGATTCTCGGAGAAAAGTACCCGAACTGAAGATCCCGCTCTTTTTCTGTCATGGCACTGAGGATGAGACGATTCCGACTTTTATGAGTGAACGATTAATGGCGATCGCCAACGAACCCAAGCGCCTCGAAATCATTCCAGGAGCCGACCATCATAACCTCTCTGAAGTTGGTGCAAAGACCGTTCATGATGGCATTCAATGGCTCCAATCTCAATTAGTCTAATTCATTCATCTAATTCCGCTAGCATCTCAAACATCTTTCACAAATATCTCGTCAAAATATCTTGTAAAGATGTCTTACAAAATCAATCAATTTGCAATTAAGACTTACCTTATTGTGCAATGATTAACTAAAATCACTTGTTATGGAAATCACTCAAGATAGCACTATCCTCGTCACAGGTGGAACTGGATCATTTGGCAAACAATTTGTCGCGACAATTCTCCAACGTTTCCCAAACATTCGCCGTTTAGTAATCTATTCACGGGACGAATTAAAACAATTTGAGATGTCCCAAATCTTTTCAACTAAAGATCATGCTGGTCTGCGCTATTTTATTGGCGATGTACGAGATCAGGCGCGGTTAGCAAGAGCTTTTGAGCAGATCGACATCGTGGTACATGCGGCGGCACTCAAGCAAGTGCCCACAGCAGAATATAACCCCATGGAATGTATTCGCACCAATGTGCTTGGGGCAGAAAATGTGATTCAAGCAGCGTTAGATACCAACGTCAAATGTATTGTTGCCCTCTCTACAGATAAGGCTGCTGCCCCTGTAAATCTCTACGGTGCGAGTAAACTTTGCTCTGATAAATTATTCATTGCAGCGAATAATATTCGAGGAGTTAGAAATGTTAAATTTAGTGTTGTACGCTATGGCAATGTTATGGGATCTAGGGGGTCAGTAATACCATTTTTCCTCAAGAAAAAGCAAGAGGGAAAATTGCCGATTACTGACAATAGAATGACTCGTTTTAATATCTCCCTAGAGGAAGGGGTCGAGATGGTTCTCTGGGCGATCGCCAATACCTGGGGCGGCGAAATATTTGTGCCTAAAATCCCATCCTATAGAATTACCGATGTCGCAACCGCCATTTGTCCGGACTGTGAACAGGTTGATGTTGGTATTCGTCCGGGAGAGAAAATTCACGAGGAAATGATCACCGCTTCTGATTCTTATACCACCGTAGATCTGGAAAAATATTATGCAATTTTGCCGATCAATGAACGTTATTCTGTTGAAGATTACTGTCAAAAAACAGGTGCAAAACCAGTCCCCATTGGCATGAGTTATAATTCCGGTGAAAATGAGCAATTTCTAACAGTAGAAGAACTTAGAAACTTAATCAAAACTCACGTTGATTCGATTCGCTATGAGTAACTATATCCCCTACGGTCGGCAAGATATTAGCCAAGCAGATATTGATGCCGTCATTGAGGTGTTGCGTTCGGATTGGTTGACCCAAGGCCCGATGATTGAGCGGTTTGAACAGACTGTTGCTGATTATTGTGGAGCAAAATATGCCGTAGCAGTTTCAAGTGCCACAGCGGGTTTACATTTGGCTTGTCTAGCAGCAGGTTTAGGGGAAGGGGATTACTTTTGGACTTCGCCGATCACCTTTGTTGCTTCTGCTAATTGCGGTCTTTATTGTGGGGCGCAGGTGGATTTTGTCGATATTAATCCACGCACCTACAACATGAGCGTTGAGCGTCTGGAAGAAAAACTCATTGAAGCCGAAAAAATTGGAAAACTACCCAAATTAGTCATTCCGGTTCACCTTGCAGGACAATCCTGTGAGATGGAACGTATTTACCAACTGTCCCAACAATATGGCTTTCAGATTTTAGAAGATGCCTCCCATGCGATTGGTGCAAAGTATCAAGGCAAGCCCGTCGGTAGTTGTCAATTTTCAGACATGACTGTGTTTAGCTTTCATCCCGTTAAAATCATCACG
>JBIKYI010000062.1:0-9187 GCA_044355355.1 Limnothrix sp.
TGACCATGTGCAGGAGAGTGTTTCCGGAGGGAGTCTTCACATAAATTTCGTCAGACGCGACATCAAGTGTATGTGTGTGTGGCCAAGCTGGACCCACTGGAATCTGTCCAGGTGGAGCAGAAAACGGCACGGGGAATAGACTCCGTACTGTAGCGGCGGGATCGATCGGGAATAGAATCTCCGTTGATCGCAATAGCAGATCATGGCTGTAAGCATCAAAAGTCTCGAAACGTTTATGTAACTTGCCTTTTGAATCAAATACCGGGTCGTCTGGCTGGACGTGAAACGAACTTGTCGCTTCGCGTGCAATTAAGGACAGATTGTATGATGACCATGCAAGAAGAATCTTTTCCATAGGAAAACACTCATCCGCCGTTCCTTTCATGGTCAGAGCGGGAAACTGCTCTTCAATAGGCCGTGTCCACTCACGTAAAACATAGAGGTCTACGCCATGACGGCTAGCTTTTCGCTTTGCTGCATCGGTATAGCCAGATGACGAAACGATGGCACGGTGAGTTACCGATGGCATATCGGCAAGCTTTGCACACATTTGTTCAACGCCCGCCACGTCCAAAGGCGATTTTTCTCGTTTTACCTCATAAGCCTTAAAAGCATGGATGATTCCATCATCTGACACTGTAACCGTTACATCTACGTCTCTATCTTTTTGCGCAAATTCATCATGTACCATGTCGCCAATTGTCACATCGACGGCTTCTGGATCCCACTTCAAACAGCAGAGACCCACTAGATATTGGACGAGCATTGGTGAAAGTGGAGTTTTCATTCGAGTTTATGCCTAATAAAATTAGGCTGCATAGTTTGGAATAACAACCTAATTCACAGAAAATATTACCGCAAATTCATTTTGACCAAGACGATCGCCCCTCACAAATCACACCCAATCATTATTCTTCTCCAAGACCTAAGTGATAGGGGAAAGAGTGATGATGTTTTCTACTTTTTCCCCTAATCGAGTCATTTTTTGAGCTTGAACCTAGCTTAACTAAGCATCTTCTTCAGTTTTTTTGTTGCCGGGATAGCCACCAATTAAACGACTTTCAATCATTAAACCAAGCCCCGCATTAATCACGATTAGGCTCACTGTACCCCACCAAAACCAAGGTTCACCGTTAATCCGACGGGTGATCGATTCCCCCAACAGACACAGACCAAAGGGGAACATCAATACCCCAATCTGCGCCGAAATGTACCAAGTCAGTTTGTTTTTTCTGAGATTCATGGCGATCGCCCACTCCCTGCAAGATCAAATCAATAAATTTTTGCTCCAGCAATTATAGAGAAGTTAGGGTCAATCTCGCGGAGAAAATCAAACCCCCTGCTCTGACTCACCCTGGGCGATCGCCTGATACTTGATCAACTTCTGCACCGCCACAATCGTCCGATTTAGCTCCACATTACGGCGTTGAGGATTGCGTAAAAAAGCTTGCTGCTCCTGCTCAATCATCAAAATATCCTGCTCCACCAACCCATCCAGCAACCTCTGGGCTGCCCCAAACAACGAATCCTTCACAAAACGACGGAAGGCAACGGGCAATTTATGCAACCGCCAGAACGCATTCAGGGACGTAAAGTGAATCAAATAAGCTTTTGTATGGGTTTCGCTCGTCGGGCAAAACAGACACATAATCTTAAAATCTGACCCCAAAGTTGCACTCCAATTGGGATAGATATAACTCACATCCAAAGGCTCAGGATGAAGTCGTCGCAATGCCGGAATAAATAACTGGGAAATCGACCAAATTTTATCGATTTTGTAATAACTTTGTGCCTCATAATGGGCATCCACTCGCTCGTTTGTCGCTTCAATTGCCTCTAATTTTGCCGAAGCCCAAGCCTGATAATCATTATGTAAATGACCATGGTACATATCCATCAAATTCTCAATGAGATAGGAAAAATGTCCCTCACAATCAATCACTGAAACCGTGACAATATAGTTGAGATGATCCCATTCTGGAATTGCCAAAGGTTCAATTTTTTTGTCTGATAATTGACCTGATAATGTTTCAGCTTCTAAATTGCCCTCTTCTAAATAGCGCACATCCCCCGGAAACACCCAGATAAAGCCATCCTGTTCCCGCACGGGCAAAGAACGAATTTTACAACCGGGACGCTGCTGATTTTCCGCCAGGTAGGGCACATGGGCGCAGGTGCCGAGGGCATCAAATTGCCAGCCATGGTAAGCACATTCGAGGTTATCCCCCACCACTTGACCCGCACTGAGTTTCACTTGGCGGTGGGGACAGCGATCCTCTAGGGCATTCACTCGACCTTGGCGATCGCGATACAGCACAAAATCCTCCCGCCAGAGGGTAAAGTCAAATGGCTTGTCCGCTACCTCGTTACTACGGGCTGCCACATACCAATGATTTTTGTTAATGCCACAGGTGCGCACCTCCAGGAGGGACGACGGCACAGGTGAGGGGAGCGGGAGTGACTGCATAACGGCTAGATCGATAGGGTGAACCTGACTTAAATCTAAAACAAATATTTAAACAAGGAATGAAAAAACTTTTTAATCCATCTTTTTAAGAAAATTTGCAATTCTTATTTTTCCCGCCGAACATCCCCAGGCATTCCCCACAGTTTCCCCAATCCCCTTCCATCTTTTCCACAGTTTTCCCCATCTTTTCCACAGACTTAAACGGGAGATAAACCTCTATGGCGATCCTTGGGGAATTTCCGGGGCGATCGCCAAATTCTCTATGATTACATCTGAAACATTTAAGTAATGCAACAAAAAAGTACCTGAAACCCTTGATCTCTCGTTGCCTTAACGGGCGGACAAAATCTACCGCAACAATTCGCAATATTGACAAACCCACCCCTAGATAGACCACAATGGGGCGACAGAGAAAGAAATTTTCGTCAGGAATCACCTAAACAAATCCCCTCAGGCTAACCCTGAGACACTTGTGAGACATTTGTACGACGAAATATCCTGACGAACTTATTTCCACCCTCCCATTGAGCAATAATTGGTAAGGCAAAGGTAATGATGAATACCACCGTGAGCATTTTGGCTGAAATCCCTGAGTCCCTCCATGAGTCCCTCCAGGCATATTTGGAAACTCATCCGAGTTGGGATCAAGATCGTGTTTTTGCAGCAGCCTTATCGCAGTTCTTGTTGCAGACAGGCGAAGGAAAAACCCCGAAGGAGGCAGAAAATTATCGTGCCTGTGCGAGAGTATACTTAGAAACGCTCTTTGAGCAATCTCAGTCCTAGGGATGGGGTTTTCGTTCCTCTATGTCAGTGTATTCAAGCGTATTCCATGGGTGAAACCAATTCTCTGATCGTGCCTCAGTTAATCGTGGGCTTAGGTAATCCTGAACCAAAATATGATCACACTCGCCACAATATTGGCTTTGAGTTTGTGGATCGTCTTGCGGCGGATTGGGGAACGCCACTTCAGGAGAATAAGAAGTTCCATGGGTATTGGGCTGAGGTGCGCCACAATGGGTCAAAGTTGGGTCTGCTAAAACCCACAACCTATATGAATCGTTCGGGTCAATCTCTGCGGGCGGTGCTGGATTGGTACAAGATCCCGGCGGCGGCGGTGCTGGTGGTTTATGACGATATGGATTTACCTTTGGGTCGTCTGCGGCTTCGTTTATCGGGTTCGGCGGGGGGACACAATGGGATTAAATCGATTATTTCCCACTTGGGTACGCAGGATTTTCCTCGGTTACGGATCGGTATTGGTAAGGCAAAAACTCCGGGCGATCGCCCCACGGTATCCCATGTGTTGGGTAAATTCGCCCCGGATGAGCAACCTGTTTTGAAAAATGTGTTGACCTTGGCAGAGGATGCCCTAGCCATGAGCCTCAAGCAGGGCGTAGAAAAAGCCATGAGCCTTTACAATGGTCGCAGTGTTGAATCTGGTATGCCGTAAGCCAGACCTTGTAGAACATTGAACGCTTTTTTGCATTTTTTCAAGAATATTTCTAAGAATCTCTTACCGAAAATAAAGCCCTATGCGCGTTGGTTTATTGTTGGACTGACGCTCTTTTTTTTGCTGGCGGCTCTCCATCGCCATTGGCAGGAGGTAATGCAAATTCGCCTAGATGCTGGGGGTTGGGTGTCGATATTTTTGGCTCTAGGGATCACGGCGATCGCCCATATTGGCTTTGGTCTCATGTGGGGGCAAATTCTGAGTCTATTTAATGTCAAGATTTCTCTACTCAATGCCGCCAAAATTTATGTCAAAACCAATTTAACGAAATATCTGCCGGGGAATGTCTGGCACTTCTATGGGCGTATGAATGCGGTGGTGGAGTCGGGTAGTGCTTGGGGGGTTGCGAGTCTGTCGGTCTTGCTAGAACCCCTTCTCCTCGCGGCGGCGGCAAGCATCATTGCGGCGATCGGTGTAGGCATACAAATGGCAGCGGTGACCGCGAATCCTGGGTTTAAAGTGCTCATTCCCTTGGCATTGGTGGCAGTATTGGTGGGCATTCATCCCCGCTTTTTTAACCCCGTGATCCAAAAAGTATCTAAGGGCAAAACCGCCGACCAGCAACCGATTCAGCTCCGGCTTTATCCCTGGCAACCCCTGTTGGGAGAGATGGGGTGTTTGTTGTTGCGGGGCATCAGTTTTTTGCTCATTTGGCAGGCGATCGCCCCGTTAGATATGAACCAAATCCCCCAACTTTTAGGCATCTATAGTGCAGCATGGTTGGCAGGTTTTCTGGTTCCTGGTGCGCCGGGCGGTATCGGTGTATTTGAAAGCGTCGCCATTATCCTGCTAGAAACTATTGGACAAACCGAAGTAACCCAAGGCAATCTATTAATTATTGTGGCAATTCTACGACTGGTAAATACCCTTGGTGAAATTTTGCCACTTGGTTTATTAGGATGGCGCAATCAGTCCATTAATCAATCTAAAGAATAGTGAAAATCCCCATTATTTAGCCTTGCTAACTAAAAATACTTGCTGGATAACAGACTGAATCAATGTAGCAATTGAGATATTTTTAAATTTGTCTGAAGAACGCAAATATAAAACACCAATAATAATATAAAAAATGCTTAGAACTAATAAAATGATCGCCCAATAAATAGCACTAATTTTACCTGTGAATAGTAAAAAAGTAACACTAGAGAAGAAGCATAAAGCGATAAGCCGTGAAGCTCGAAGAAAAGAGAGTGGGAGCTTGAGGTTTGTTTGATCAGCCATGGTGGCAGTAGTAAAAATCTGAGCAGTATTGGCGATCGCCAGATTTTTTTCAGGAGAGACAGGAGATGAATGTTGATCCGCAGATGATTTCCCAGACCCAATGGATTCCGTCAGACAGATATAATCCAGTAAATTTTGTGTATCGATTTCGGTCGAACTCTTATGACATTGAATCGTATTTCTGCCAGATTTAATATAACGTTCAACAACTTCCTGTTCGTATAAATAAGGAGTTGTACTCGCCAGACAAACGGCACAATTACAGGGAATAAACTTTTGAATATTAAGGTGGCGATAACTCTCATGAAGGCTTTCCAATGCATGGGAAATTTGCATCAGTAATTGTCGCCTTTGATCACCTCTCACACGCACTTGAATAATACGTTTTGTCTCATCTGCTAACAGTTCTGCTCTTGTTTCTCCGAGACCTAAAATCACACCATTATGCCAGATTAATTGTTGATTAATAAGATATTGTTTCAGGATGACAATCAATCGATTTACAATCCCCTTAGGCATAAATTCATAACGATAGCGTACAACTAAATTTTGATTAGGATTCCACTTATAACGAGGATGTTCTAGATTCAATAATTGGGGACAAATATAGTTATTTGCTGTGGGGGTAAGACGATAACATTGTTGAAATTTTAGCATCAAGCTCAAGACTTCATCCTGCATCATTTCAAAGGCAGTATTAATCGAGGCAACGCTTAAATCCTGCCGACTAAAAATGCCATAATTAGCAATAATTTCTGGATGGTCAAGGATTTGATAAAGGGCATTAATCGCCCATTCAGGATGTAAAATAACGATATCTTTTAAGCGAGAATCAGCTTGGAGATGGACAATAATTCCCAGATCATGAAGATATTGACTGAGGGCTAATTTTTGCTTTAAATCTCGAATACCAAAATCATCGCATAGGTCTAAATATTCCTGCAAAGACAAATTATTTTTTCCTTCCGTTGCTAGAAATGTACGAAAATTTATCCAAGAACTCGTAAGGCGATCGCCCAGATGCTTCAAACTTTGTAGATGCTTTTTCATCGTTTGGGTAACAGCAAGCATGAGCACTTGATCAGAGAAATCAACCGTGATTATTTCCTGAAGATTTGGCAGGAGTTTACGCAACTCATGTTCATCAATTTTAGGGGTGATGCCTGATTTTTGATTCAGTAGAATAATCACAGGGCTATCCTCGCTAAAAAGATGAATTAGATGTACCCAATAATTAAAATTAGTTTGGTCTTTACGTTCATCAAGGACGAGGACATATAAAGATCTTTTGGTGAGAAAAAATTGATGAATGGCATAATATTTATCTTGACCTCCAAAGTCCCAAATATTGGCATGAAATTCTTGGTTTTGGTAGGGAAATTTCCATTCATGAATTTCAATACCACTCGTCGGCACACCGGGGGGAATCTCTACCTCTGGATCTACGGAGTGGATAATCTGACTGACCAAGGTTGTTTTGCCTGTATTAGTATCACCCACAACTAAAAGTTTGGCTTCGTAGAGATATTCAATGCCCAAATGGTGTAAATTTTGATAATATTCCCGAATGCCATCCAATCCTTTTTCGAGGATTTCATGGGGGAGTGATTCGAGATGATTATTGAAAATTTCCAGTTGCTTTAAGTTTGGACAAAAAATAATCTTTTCAGGAATTTTAGTGATATTATTCCAGCCTAAATCAAGGTTTTCAAGTTTTTTAAGTTGGGCAATAGCTGCTGGTATTTCATGGATTTGATTGCTTTCAAGATCTAAAATTTTAAGGTTCTGTAATTGGGCGATCGCCTGGGGGATTTTCTCAATTTGATTATCCCGTAATTCTAAAATTTCTAGGTGGTGAAGCTTAGCGATCGCCGGGGGAATTTCACTAATTTGATTACTACCCAAATTCAATTCTTGCAGATCTTTTAATTGGGCGATCGCTGGGGGAATTCTCGTGATTTGGTGACGTTCAATGGTGAGTTTAGTGAGCCAATTTAACGCAAAAGTTTCGGGGGGAATTTCTTCTAAATCGCCTTTCTCAGGATATTTTACACTCAGATCTAAAGTTGTTAAGTGTCGATCTTGGACAACCTTTAGTTTCTCTAGCACCCATTCTGGTGTATTACCCATCATTACATCCTGGCTTAATGTTTAGTTAATGAAATTAATTAAAAAATGTTGAGTAGAATTTGTGTCCTTATTTTCATCCATTCCATGCTCCACAAGCTCTGGATAATCACGGATTGCCATGATGATCATCGCTATAATGAATGGTAATGTATCCCTTTGTTTTTAGGATTTCTTCTCAACCAAAAAGTTAAAAAGAACGTACTTTTTTTGGCATTATCAGTACCATTTTAGGCTTGTTTCCTATTGCTGTCGCCACTGAAATAGTAGATGTTGACCCCGCCATAATTCATGCACTGCTATGGGTCTTGTAGAACTGTGGTTTGATGTTAATTTTCAGGGGAAAAAAACTTTGGTTTAATCACCTCTGCGCCGCATTGATGTTCGTTTGCATGGGGGCGATCGCCCTCTTTAGCGAAGCACTCTCCGGCTGTATTCCCTGACTGCTCCACACTTGGAACATTGTACTCGGTCGTTTAATTGGTTTTGGATCTATAGAATTAGGATCTCTCTATCCTAGCCCTGGACTGGCGATCGCCACCATATAAATCTACAGAAAATGATAGTCTGTAGCCAAGAACGAAGCAGCACTACCTGAGAAAAATTACTGTGCAGCGACATCCCAAGGTGACTACCTAGAGGAAATGAGCAAGACGGGACTATTATTTATATTATGTAAAACTATTCAGCTACTTATGTAGCTATAACTTAAAGTCAAAGCCCATAACGAGATTTGAACTCGTGACCTCTCCCTTACCAAGGGAGTGCTCTACCCCTGAGCCATATGGGCAACGAAAAGGTGGTGGGCCGAGCTGGATTTGAACCAGCGTAGCTTACGCAGCGGATTTACAGTCCGCCCCCATTAACCACTCGGGCATCGACCCCCGTTTTTGTTTTCACATTTACCTATCCTAGCATAAAAATAAAATAACGCAACCCCTTAGTCATTTTTAATGGAATTGTTATTTTTTTACTAGATTTGCGATGAAAAGTTGGGAACCTTCTTCTCGACTTAGCCCAGGCGACGACTTGGGCGATTTCCTCCGGGGGCAGAATCGCTTTCGTCGTAAATTTCTCCCACAAGTTCTTCTAGTAAGTCTTCCAGGGTCACCAGACCGACTGTTCCGCCATATTCATCAACGACAATGACAATATGGAGCTGCTGTTGCAACATTTCCTTGAGTAAATCAGCCACTCGTTTTGTTTCTGGGATATACACTGGTACATCCATTACAGAACTTACGAGAGTAGTTGTATTTGTCTCTAGTTGCTGACTTTTGAGGGCTTGCTTGAGATTGACGATGCCGATGATGTGGTCTTTTGATTGTTCTTGGACGGGAATACGCGAATAGCCTGTTTCCAGACAGAGATTGATCAGTTCTTTTAGGGTTGCACTGTGGGTAATGGTTTGCATCTCGATGCGCGGTTTGACGACATCTTTGACCATCATTTCATCGAGCATGAGAGTATTGCCGAGGATGCGACGACGGTGGAGGTCGATGGCTCCTTTCCCTCCGAGAATCTCGATCATTAATTGCAGTTCGGTGAGTCCTTCGCTGCTGGGGGAATGTTTATCTGGTTTGCCGGAAAAGAACTTAATGGTCTTTTCGGTGATGGTTTCAAAAACATAAATGATCCCAAAAAAAGAAAAGACTCTTGACAGGAAATAAACGGGACGTACCACAAACATAAATGTGGAACGAACATTAAGGATGGCAAGGGATTTCGGTGTAATTTCTCCAAAAATTAGAACAACGACAGTTACAACAGCAGTGGCGATTCCAATACCAGCATTCCCCAGCCAGATAGCGAATAGGTTACTGGTGAGGATCGCAGAAAAATTATTGACCAGATTGTTTCCC
>JBIKYI010000520.1:0-2885 GCA_044355355.1 Limnothrix sp.
GTAGTGGTTTGGGTCACCTCGCCCATTTACCTGGGGAAGAGGAGCCGGTGAGTTTGCAGCTTAATACTTTGTCCCTTGCGCCTGTTTCTGCTCCGGTGACGGTGGATAGTCGTCCGACGATTGTGAATCGGGTTGCGCCGGTGGTGAATGGTCGTGTGGCAAAGGTTGTGAGTGCTGCGCCTGTGACGGGTGATCCGTTGGATCTGTTGAATCATCCTGATTATCAGGAGCAGGGGAATGCGGGTAATCGTCGCCGCCGTCGTCGTGCGCCGGAGGTTTCGGCTAAGCCTGTGCTGAAGGATCTCAATGATGGGGTTGGGGTGAAGGACAATGGCGATCGCCCGATTATTCTTAAGGAAGAGAATCCGGATGCTCCGGCGGCGGAAACGGCGGCTAGCACTGGTGGCAATGCTCCTTCTCGGTATGATCGTCGGGAGAGGGGGCGTTATCGCCGGGAAGAGATTAAGTACGAGACAGTCCAGGTGGAGATGACCCCAGAGGAGCAGAGTGTCTATGCGTTGATCGGTGTTTCTCCCTTGGTGAAGGTCGAGGGGGGCGATAAGAAGGATCTGCGTTCGACCATTGTTCGAGTGTTAAGTCCGGGTGAGATGCGCATTAAAATTGACGAGGCTCCTGAGGCTGAAATTCCTGCAGCGCCCCAGCCTGTAGTGGTGGAAACGGTTGAACCGATCGCCGAACCGAGTGAGCCAGTAGAGAACAAACGGCGGATTATTCGCAAGCCGACGGTACAGGACATCTCCAATCTAGTGGTGGAGACCGCGCCTCCAACAGCCGCCCCCACCCTAAAACCAACCATTACACCAGTCGAGACCAGCGCACCTGAGGCGATCGAGGTCGAGCAAAACGACCCAGAAATCCCTCAAGCAATAGAATCCGACCAAAAAATCGTGCGTCGCCGTCGTCGTCGTTCTTCAGCGACAGACGAGTAAACCGGAAAGATTAATGGGCAAAGGCAGTGGTAACGCTGCCTTTTTTATATGCTCAATTTGATCCCATTCGTTGAACTTTATTTCCCCACTACAAAGCCGTGACCATGAACCAACCGACCAACGCAATTCTCGTCGCCTTACAACACCTGATTGATGTGGTGGCACAATTGCGATCGCCAGAAGGGGGTTGCCCCTGGGATCTCGAACAGACCCCCCAGACCCTGATTCCCTACGTCATCGAAGAAGCCTACGAAGTCGTCCATGCCCTCCGCAGTGAAGACCAACAGGCGATCGCCGAAGAACTAGGCGATTTACTGCTACAAGTCGTTCTACAAGCCCAAATTGCCAACGAATACGGACATTTCAGTCTCCAGGAAGTCGCCGAAGGCATCAGCCAAAAATTAATTCGTCGTCATCCCCATGTGTTTGGCGATGTTGCCGCCGAGACCATCGCAGAAGTGCGCCAAAATTGGGATGCCATCAAAGCCCAAGAAAAAGGTGAATCCCTCGACCAAACCCAGCAACTCAGCCAAAAACTAGCCCGTTATAACCAAACCATGCCGCCCCTGATGGCAAGCATGAAAATGTCAAAAAAAGCAGCCGCCGCAGGCTTTGAATGGGAAACCATCGAAGAAGTTTGGGCTAAATTCACAGAAGAATTAGACGAATTTAAAGAAGCCCTAGAAACAGATAATCTTGCCCATCAGCAAGCCGAATTAGGCGATTTATTATTTACCGTAGTGAACCTTGCCCGCTGGTATGGACTAGACCCCAGCGAAGCTCTGCGTGGCACCAATGAACGCATGGTACAAAGAATTAGCCTCATGGAAAAATTTGCTGATAAATCCCTCACCGACTATTCCTTGAGTGAATTAGACGAACTTTGGAACAAAGCAAAATCCCATTTAAACCAGTAAAAAATCTGAAATGACGATCTGTTGAGGGGAAGATAGGGAGACCGGGAGACAAGGAGAGTTCATCTTCAACAACGATCATCGGGATGTCAATACATATTCCGTATGTCAGTTTAACCGCTTCACCGCGTCCCCTTGTCACTCCCCCCCGTCCACCGTCGGCAAAATTTTCCAGAGCAAAACCCCAGACAGTAGCCCAAGAAAGTCGTAGGAATGATACGATGTCACTTGCTGCGATCGGTCTAAAACTCTTAATTTCAAATGGCAGAAACTTTACTTTTCAATGCATTGCGTCAAGCCCTAGATGAAGAAATGGGGCGGGACGAAACAGTCTTTGTTATGGGCGAAGATGTCGGTCACTATGGTGGTTCCTACAAAGTAACGAAGGATCTCGCCAAAAAATATGGTGATTTGCGAGTGCTCGACACACCCATCGCAGAAAACAGCTTTACAGGCATGGCAGTCGGTGCGGCAATGACCGGATTGCGCCCCATCATCGAAGGGATGAACATGGGTTTCCTCCTGCTTGCCTTTAACCAGATTTCAAATAATGCCGGGATGTTGCGCTATACCTCCGGTGGTAACTACAAAATCCCCATGGTGATCCGTGGTCCCGGTGGTGTCGGTCGTCAATTGGGGGCAGAACATTCCCAACGCCTAGAAGCCTATTTCCAAGCCGTACCCGGTTTGAAAATCGTGGCTTGTTCCACGCCTTACAATGCCAAAGGTCTGATGAAGTCGGCGATTCGCGATAACAATCCCGTCCTCTTCTTTGAGCATGTCTTGCTCTACAACCTCAAGGAAAACCTGCCCGACGGTGAATATCTCTTACCCTTGGATAAAGCCGAATTGGTCAGACCCGGTAAAGATGTTACCCTCCTGACCTACTCCCGGATGCGTCACCACTGCGTCCAGGCAGTCAAAACTCTAGAGAAACAAGGCATCGACCCCGAATTGATCGATTTGATTTCCCTGAAGCCGATCGACATGGAAACGATCGCCAAGTCCGTCAAAAAGACCC
>JBIKYI010000521.1:0-2867 GCA_044355355.1 Limnothrix sp.
CCAGATACCGCCCCCGCCGCCCTGACTGCCCTACTCACAGATTTAGACACAGCGGCAAATAACCACGAACTAGAAACCCTACTCCGTTTCTACAGCCCTAATTTCCAGCATTCCGACGGTTTTGATAAAGCTGAATACAGCACCATGCTGGCGGATCTCTGGGCAGATTCCCCCCGCATTAGCTATCAAACAAAACTCCTCAGTTGGGACAAAGATGGCGATCGCCTCATTGCCGAAACCGAAACCACCGTCCAAGGCATCCAGAAAAAAGACGGACGTTGGTCACACCTGCGCAGCACCGTCCGCGCCCAACAAACCTTCGAGAACAACCAACTCAT
The DNA here is from genome assembly GCA_044355355.1 of Limnothrix sp. Taxonomy (GTDB): domain Bacteria; phylum Cyanobacteriota; class Cyanobacteriia; order Cyanobacteriales; family MRBY01; genus MRBY01. The sequence goes on from JBIKYI010000521.1 coordinate 339, forward strand.
TGCCCAAAAAATCCTTGCCGAATCCTCCCAACTCAACAGTGGCGACAACCCCCCTGCCGTTGATGTACTCATCCCAGAAACCGTCAAACCCAAAGAAAACTTCGGCTTCGATGTCATCGTTAAAGATCCCCTCGGCGACGAAGTTTTACTCGGCGGTGCAACCGAAGAAATGATCAGCCCAACCACCTACAGTACCCCCGAAGAATTTAAACTCGATATCCTACCCGCAGGTGGTCTCTTTAAACGCGTCGAGGCTCCAGAAGAAACCGGAGATGTTTGGTACTCCGCCATTATCGTTCGTAGCGATGGATTGACCTTAATTTCCCACCGCGTTAAAGTGCAAGATAGTTAATTTACTATCATGTCGATTGCCTAATATCAACTAACAATTAAAACGACTACAACTTAAGAATTAATCTTAGGCATTAATCATCAAATTCTAAATATCAATCTTAGAAATCCCCCCTAAAAATCCTTATCGAAATAGGCGGGGATTTTTTGTGTTTTTTGCTGTCAATGCCTTGATCTGACTGCCTTTCATGACTTTGACAAACATAACTGCCTGATTTTATCAACTACTTTAAACACAAATTTATGAATAGTAGGGGATCAATTTGGTATGATGCTGAAATTCTCAATATTTCTACACATAGAAAGTAACAACTCATGGCAACACAATTTCCATGGTTGACGGCAATGATTGCCCTGCCAGCTGTTTCCGCTTTGTTAATTCCCTTTATTCCTGATAAAGAAGGGAAAGTTGTGCGTTGGTTCGCACTATTAGTCGGTTTGCTCGATTTTGCTTTGATGTGCTTTGTTTTTTGGAACAATTTTGATCCGCAAACCACGAGTTTTCAGTTGGCAGAAAGTTATACCTGGATTGCGCCATTGGGTATTAGCTGGAGCGTCGCAGTGGATGGTCTGTCCGTACCCCTGGTGCTGTTGGCTGGCTTTGTCACAACCTTATCGATGTTTTCGGCTTGGCAGGTGGATCGCCGCCCCCGTTTGTTTTATGCGCTCATGCTGTTGCTATATTCGGCGCAAATCGGGGTTTTCGTTGCTAAGGATTTGTTCTTATTCTTTTTGATGTGGGAAGTGGAACTGATCCCGGTCTATCTGTTGGTCTGCATTTGGGGCGGCAAGCGGCGACGTTATGCGGCGATGAAGTTTCTGCTCTACACGGCGGCGGCTTCGATCTTTATTCTCGTGGCTGCCCTTGCTTTAAGTTTGAATCTACCGGGTGCGCCTAATTTTGATTTTACGGCGATCGCCCAACACCATTTCCCTCTAAATCTACAGCTATGGCTATATGCCGGATTACTGATTGCCTTTGGCGTTAAGCTCGCAATCTTTCCCCTCCACACCTGGCTCCCCGATGCCCACGGCGAAGCATCTTCCCCCATCTCCATGCTCCTTGCCGGAGTCTTACTGAAAATGGGTGGCTATGGCTTAATGCGCTTTAACCTCGAATTACTGCCCGATGCCCACGTCTATTTCGCGCCATTACTGGTGATCCTCGGCGTAATTAATATCGTCTACGGCGCATTTAGCTCCTTTGGTCAGACGAATATGAAGCGGCGTTTAGCCTATTCCTCCGTTTCCCACATGGGCTTTGTTCTCATTGGTATTGCCTCCTTCACCGACTTAGGTATGAACGGCGCAATGCTCCAAATGCTGTCCCATGGTCTGATTGCCTCCGTCCTCTTTTTCCTTGCAGGGGTAACCTATGACCGCACCAAGACGATGGTTTTGGCGGAAATCGGTGGTTTAGGTCAGGTGATGCCCACGGTATTTGCGCTCTTTACCGTCGGTGCTTTAGCCTCCTTGGCTCTACCTGGCATGAGTGGTTTTGTTGGTGAACTTTCCGTCTTTGTCGGACTTGCAACCAGTGATACCTACAGCAGTCTTTTCCGTGTGACGACGGTCTTCCTATCGGCGGTGGGCGTAATTTTGACTCCCATTTACTTACTCTCGATGTTAAGAGAAATGTTCTATGCCAGAGATTTGGATCTGAGTTGTGCAATTGGTCAGCCTAAGAAAAGTCTTGGCATGACAGCGAATGAACCTGTCTGTTTCGGTAATGATTGCGTGTTACCTGGCAATGCCATCTATGAAGATGCTCGCCCCCGTGAAATCTTTATCGCGACTTGCTTCACTGTGCTAATCATTGCGATCGGACTTTATCCCAAAACTTTGATGCAAGTTTATGATGCCAAAACTCAAGCTTTGAATACTAGTGTTAAACAAGCCCAAGTTGCCCACGCTCAGTTAAAAGCGGCTGATGTCGCACTACTCAACGAGTTCTAGGGCGTACTGTCTCACTATAATTGCCTCCTATCATTTCATCGGACTCTCTCGTCCTAAGTACTGTCCCTTGGATTATCCAGGGGATTTTTTTTCTGATGGCTTGGGTGAGGGATGGGTTCTTCGTAAGTTGCATAACAGATCGACCCCATTCCCCTGGGAAGGATCGATGTCTCAAAAGGATTTGGATCGACTATGACTGTTCTAAAAATAATGGCGATCGCC
>JBIKYI010000523.1:0-2865 GCA_044355355.1 Limnothrix sp.
CTGTTGCACTTCAGATTTGAATTGGCGAATTAATAAAAAAGAACAACTATTTTTCTCTAAAAAATTGCGATTAAAATCAATGAAATATTCGTCGAACTTGAAGGGAGTCAAACGGATATTTTGATTCTTGATATTGGTTTTTATATTGCTTTTTTTATGGGTTCTGCCGTTGTCTTTTGGCTTCATATAACATTAATGAACAGGCGATCGCCGCGTTGAGGGATTCCACGCCCTGAGCCATAGGAATAGTGACCTGCTCATCGGCAAGTTCAGCGAGTTCTGGGGAAAGCCCGGCCCCTTCATTACCCAATAAAATCAAACTGGGTCGTCGCCAATCGAGATCCCAATAACTTTTTTGCGCCTGGGGTAAGGTCGCCACGATCTGCACACCTTGTTGACGGTAAATTTGCACCTGAGCGGCAAGATCCGGAACCACCAACGCTGGAGTCTGAAACCAAGCCCCCACAGATGCGCGTAACACCTTCGGAGCTTCAGGACTGACGCTATCGGCACTCAGAAGTAGGGCATCCACTGAAGTTGCCGTGGCAGTGCGGATAATTGTGCCTAAATTACCTGGATCCTGGAGTCGTTCGATCGCCACCCCCAATGTCAGCGTCGCAGGCAGTTGCCAAGCTACAGCCGTCTGGGGCAAACTCGCCACCACCCCATCCGGATTCACCGTCGTTGCCACCTTCTGCAAAATTTCCGGCGTAACCTGCTCCAGGCGATCGCACAACAGACCGGACAACAGTTCACCATGGCGCTCAGTCCACTGCTCCGTACATAACACCGTCTGGAAAGCCAACCCACGGGCGATCGCCGCCTCAACCAGATTTGTCCCTTCCAGCAAAAAAAGCCCCTGCATACGCCTTTCCCGGCTTTGTTGTAACTTCCGGAATTGCTTAATTAGGGGGTTTTGTAAACTTGTTAGCATTTTGATCCCAGTTAATTCCTTAAAATAGCCCGGTCACCTATCAAAACAGCTAAACTTATGGGCTAATAATCAACAATGGGTAAAAAATGAATGCGGAACGCGAGACTTGAACTCGCACAGGATAACTCCCACTAGAATCTGAATCTAGCGCGTCTACCAATTCCGCCAGTCCCGCAGATTTCTATCTTGAATAATCTTTCTAGCAATTTTTGAGCTATTTGATTACACGATCATTTATTATGATGTGCTTCTCCCCAAACGTCAAGACTATTGCTAAAAGATTATCTTTGTCCAGAATACCTATCCAGAACCATGAACGAATAAATCACAATTAGAACGTCAGACCTATGTGCTTTCATGTAGAATCAAGACGCAAATTTTTGACAGATTACAAATTTTTGACAAAAATTCACATTTAACTTCACATTTCCCCTAGATCACATCGTGGAGGATCGACCCATTAACACTTCTGCTCCCATCCAAACCCAAACAACCCCCTCTGAAACCGTACTTAAAATCGAGGGTGGTCACTCCCTCCGTGGCGAAGTTCGCATCAGCGGGGCGAAAAATTCCGCTTTAGCGATCATTGCAGGCACATTACTCTGTAGCGAAGAATGTCGTTTAACGAATATTCCTGATCTCGCAGACATTAAGCGCATGACCGAAGTGATTGCGTCCTTGGGCATTGGCATTAAATCACAACCCGGTAGTATCGATTTCGATGCCCGTCACCTCAGCACCGCCGCTGCGCCCTATGAGCTTGTTTCTAAATTACGAGCTAGCTTCTTTATCATCGGTCCTCTACTCGCAAGGATGGGTGAAGCGAGGGTTCCTTTGCCTGGGGGTTGTGCGATTGGTGCTCGTCCTGTGGATTTACATGTGCGTGGTTTACGCGCCATGGGTGCAGAAGTGTTGATCGAGCATGGTGTGGTACAAGCGACGGTTAAGGGCAGTCGTCGTCGTTTGCAGGGAGCGAAAATTTATCTCGATTATCCGAGTGTTGGGGCAACGGAAACTTTGATGATGGCTGCGACCTTGGCTGAGGGACAAACCATTATCGAGAATGCGGCTCAGGAACCGGAAGTTGTAGATCTCGCTGATTTTTGTCGCTCGATGGGGGCAATCATTATGGGAGATGGTAGTAATAAGATTGTGATCCAAGGTTGCGATCGCCTCCACTCGACAGATTATGCCGTCATTCCCGACCGAATTGAAGCGGGTACATTCCTTGTTGCCGGAGCCATTACCCAATCCTCCTTTAGCCTTTTCCCCGTCATTCCTGACCACTTGCTGCCAGTGATCGCCAAACTCGAAGCCACTGGAACCAAAGTCATTGCCGAAAGTCCCACGCGTCTCCGTTTGCAGCCCCAAGGGTTACGGGCAACCGATATTGAGACCTTGCCCTACCCCGGTTTCCCCACGGACATGCAGGCTCAGTTTATGGCGTTACTGACCCTTTGTGAAGGTAGCAGTGTCGTCACAGAAACCGTCTTCGAAAATCGGATGCACCACGTCGCCGAACTTAAGCGTATGGGGGCAGCCATCAAGGTGAAGGGGAATAATGCGATCATCAATGGTGTACCCTTCTTGTCCGGTGCTCCTGTGATGGCGACGGATCTCCGTGCTTCTGCCTCCTTGGTGTTGGCGGGTCTTGCCGCTGAGGGAACCACCATCATGCATGGTGTAGAGCATATGGATCGTGGTTACGACGACCTTGAGGGTAAATTTAAGGCTCTCGGCGCAAGAATTGAACGGTTAACTGCTGCTTCGTAGGTCAGTAGACCACAACCTTCAATTTTTCGCACTGAAGATTCGTGATTAGGTAGCGCCAATTCAAATTTGAAGTGCAACAGGTTCTGATGATGACAGCAAGAATACTTCACTCGGAGTGCGATAGTCAAGCGATTTTCTTGGTCGATTATTAATTAAAT
>JBIKYI010000522.1:0-2865 GCA_044355355.1 Limnothrix sp.
CTTGGGGGTTAAGGGCGATTAATTTGCTCAATGAACATGGAATTGATTTTGAAGATATACGGTTACAAACATCGGAGGAAGTAGCTGCGTTTAAAGCACAGCACGATGTCCCAACAACGCCCCAAATCTTTTTTGGTGACTATCGCATCGGTGGCTATAGTGACTTGGCTGAGTATTTTGATGTAGCGCCGGACAAACCCGACTATTCCTACACACCTGTGGTGGCTTTATTTTCGACTGCTGGTTTAATTGCCACAGCGGTATCCCTCGGTGTTTCTGGTTTTATGGGGGTTTCTTTATCGATGTTGGCTGCTTTGAAACTGATGGATATTGATTCCTTTGCAGAAAGTTTTGCGAAATACGATTTGATTACGCAGAAATTTAAGCCCTATGGTAAAACTTATCCTTTTGCAGAATTGCTAATCGGTCTAGGTTTTCTTTCTGGCATTGCACCTTTGGCAACGGGCATCGGTTCTCTCACCATTGGCATCAGTGGCGCAGTATCGGTTTTTAAGGCGATCTATATCGATAAGATTGCTCTGAATTGTGCTTGTATTGGCGGCAATTCTAAGGCTCCCTTGGGGGTTGTGAGTTTTGCGGAGAATGCGATTATGGCGCTGATGGGGGCAACGCTCATTTTCTCGACGGTCGGCGATCGCCAACTGACGAAACAAGCCGCATTCTTCTCCCAAGAAACACCAATTGTACAGATTGAGTCTGTGCAGCCAAAGGCAAATTAAGGGTTTGAATCAAAGTAATTGTGATCAAAATATCCACAAAAGACTACTGGCAACGGTAGTTTTTTGATTTGGATAAATTTCTAAAACTTGCTGAGTATAGATTCAACAATGTTTACACGAATTTAGTGCATAATTTGATTCACAATTGCCCCAAGAAAACTCCTTTCTAAGATATCTTGTGAAATTAAAATATCTATGGGGAGAAGATGAATGAAACGTTTCAAAATGAATTGATTTGCCACCTAAATCCTTTTGTTTTAAGGGCTAGGGCAGTTTTCAAACATCTTCTCTGGAAGGAGTAATCAAGCTCCCAGGTGTGTAAACTCGGTTACAGGAAGGTAATGTTTTAGACTTGTTCCTGTGTCGGGATAGGCATCACTGCTGAGGAATCTTCAGAGGCAGGTTTGTCCTTTCTGCGACGGTGAACATGACCCGCATGGGCGACTTCATCATTTTTTACGGTTTCACCTGTTGTCTGACCTGCAGCTTTATCACAACCGGACATGGCTGTTTCTGTCCCTTGGGTTGGTACTTGCTGGGCGATCGCCGATTGAATCACCATGGGAGTCATCACAAGGGTAGCAAAAACCGCAATTAATCCTGTACGTTTAGAAATTAGCTTGTGCATCATTAGTTTTTTCCATCGAGTGATAATAAAGCTACATGGTAATGACCAAAAATGAAATCAGCATGAAATCCTGTTTCCAGATCACGCCATCCGCATTCATTTCACCTTCAGTTTAGTTTTAGGTATTACTTTTACTTAAAAAATAAATTGATCAACACCCTTTAATGGATTAAAGCAATGCGAATTTTATTAGTGGAAGATGAACCCGATTTGGGCGCAATTATCGAACGAACATTATTGCGTGAAAAATATATCGTTGATTGGGTTGTCGATGGTGAGACAGCTTGGGACTATTTACAACAGCCTTGGACACAATATACTGTAGGGATTTTTGATTGGTTATTACCACGGTTATCGGGTTTAGAATTATGTCAAAAATTAAGGGAAACCCAGAATGCTTTACCTGTTTTAATGCTAACGGCAAAGGATCGCATTGAGGATCGGGTACAGGGTTTAGATGCGGGAGCCGATGATTATCTCGTAAAACCTTTTAGTAATGCGGAATTGTTAGCACGAATTAGGGCTTTACAACGGCGATCGCCCCACCTCCAACCCACTCAATTAACTGTTGGTGATCTTACGCTTGATTACAGTACCTTTACGATTACCATCCACCAACCGCAAGCACAAGTATTAACCCTGACATTAACCAGTAAAGAATTTCAACTTTTAGAATATTTTATGCAACATCCCAGCCAAATTCTGAGCCGAGATCAAATTATGAATCAAGTGTGGGCAATGGATGCAACGCCGATGAGTAATGTCGTTCCTGCTCAGATACGACTATTGCGACGTAAATTAGCAGAGGCAAACTGTGAGGGATTAATTGAAACGGTTCATGGCATTGGCTATCGTCTTAATCTCCCGACAGATCAAGCATCTTCGATTTAAAGGTGATTGTAGTGATTGTAAGGTAATGGTAAGGCGATCGCCCTAATTTAAAAGTTCAAAAAATTAATATAAATGGAGAGCAAATAATTCACTCTCCAATTTATAAACTATCCATCAATAGTTTGAGACAGAACTATTCAAAACATTCTCGACGATTAAGATTCTTGCAATTTTTGTAGTTCCTTGATTGCCATGCTCTTCGTCTGAATCATGGACTGCGCGAAATCTCTTAACTCAGGACGGGAGCTATCCAAGACCATTGCCGCCATCATTACATCCATTTTCTGAAGACGAATCATCTGGGCAATCAATGATTGATCAAAATCTTCGGCATTCTCAAGGGTCGCCACATCAAAATTCATCATTTTTCCCATCATCCCCATGCAATCTTGCATCGGCATTGCATGGTTCATGCCCATTTCCTGAGCCATTGGCATTTCATGGTTCATGCCCATTTCCTGATTCATCGGCATTTCATGGTTCATGCCCATTTCCTGATCCATAGGCATTTCATGGTTCATGCCCATTTCCTGATCCATAGGCATTTCATGGTTCATGCCCATTTCCTGATCCATAGGCATTTCATGGTTCATGCTCATCTCATGA
>JBIKYI010000524.1:0-2863 GCA_044355355.1 Limnothrix sp.
GTTGGTCATGTCACGAAGGAAGGGGCGATCGCGGGACCAAAAGTTCTGGAGCACTTGGTGGATACGGTGCTGTATTTTGAGGGCGATCGCTATGCCTCCCATCGGTTACTGCGATCGGTGAAAAATCGTTTTGGCGCAACCCATGAAGTCGGCATTTTTGAGATGGGGGAACTGGGCTTAGAAGAAGTATTGAATCCCTCTGAACTATTCCTCGGTAACCGCGATGAAGTGACTCCAGGGACTGCCACCGTGGTTGCCTGTGAAGGGACACGCCCCCTTTTAGTTGAATTGCAAGCCTTGGTCAGTCCCACCAGTTATTCTTCCCCAAGGCGATCGACCACGGGGGTTGATTATTCCCGTTTACAGCAAATTTTGGCGGTGCTGGAAAAACGTGTCGGGATTCCCCTGTCAAAACTGGATGCCTATGTTGCTTCAGCGGGGGGATTGAGTGTGTCTGAGCCTGCGGTGGATCTGGGGATCGCTATTTCTTTGGTCGCCAGTTTCCGCGATCGCCTGGTGTCTCCCCAAACGGTCATGATCGGCGAAGTCGGTCTAGGGGGACAAATTCGTCCTGTATCCCACCTGGAAACCCGTCTCCGGGAAGCGATGAAATTAGGCTTTACCAGGGCGATCGTGCCGAAGGGTCAAAAACTCCCCGATGGCTTGGATCTGGATATTATTTCTGTGGGTCGGGTATTAGATGCGATTGTGGCGGCGTTACCCGGTGCACCGAAGGAGTCCCCCAAAGGGCAATCAAAGGAGGCATAAGTCAGGTTATGTTTTCGTCAAACCTTCATCAGAATGGACAGCGATCGCCCGATTCCGTCCCTGTTGTTTGGCGAGATAGAGGGCATAATCCGCTGCGGCAGTCAGTGACTCTATCGGCATATCCCCCCGTGGCGCAAGGGAAACCACCCCAGCACTCACCGTCACTATGGAAAGCAGGGGCGATCCTTGGTGGGCAATATTCAGATCACGAATAGTCTCAACGATGCGATCGGCGATCGCCATGGCAGCATCCTGGTCACTATCAGGTAGGAGTAAAATAAATTCCTCCCCCCCATAACGCGCCGCTAAATCCGTGGTACGCCTTCCCATACGACGGATGACCTGTGCCACCTGCCGCAAACAGCGATCCCCCTGTTGGTGACCGTAATAGTCGTTATACAGCTTGAAATAATCGACATCAATAAAAATTAAGGCGATCATTTTTTCAAGCCGCAAAGCTCTGCCCCACTCCTTTTCTAGGGTGAGATCAAACATACGACGATTAGGAATGCCCGTTAAACTATCCAGATAAGATAATTCTTCGAGTTGGTGATTTAATCCCATGATTTGCACCTGGGCTTCCTCTAGTTGACGAATTTTGAGCCATAGTTTCTCGGCAAAGAGAATGGCGATCGCCAAAATGACCGAAAAAATCATCCCCGCCACAAGAATCGCTTCCGCAATAAAATTCGTTGATTTAAAGCCATACTGCTTCTGCATTTGCAATTCCAGAGCATATAGGGCTTGCCACAGGGCAACAGTCACGGTCAGCCCGATCAGACCACTAGTAATCGAGAGGAAAAAACGCGGTAACCGATGAAACTGCTCAAAACTCGTTTGCACGACCACCATCACCAGCAGAATTCCCATCAGCACAAAACCGAAGGAAGTATGTAATGCCATGCGTGTTAATTTTCCCCAACCATAGGCGGTTTCAATTTGTGAGAGATACCCCAGCATCGCAACGAAGCCTAAGCCCGTCACGAGGGATCCTAAAATGGATACGCTAAATAATTTAGGTAATGTCAAACGCCCCCAATGGAGTAGACTAATCGCCATGCCGCTGAGATAAAAATTTAAGGCAGTGTTGGGAGCCATCCGACCGGGATGGGATGTGGCTGTGACAATGTAGTGTTCCATAAGAAGTTGATCAATCGCCAAATCTATATTGAAGATATATTCGATGAGGGTTAGGCATCCCAACAGGCTTACAAGGATGGCACAAACCATGGCGATCGCCCTACACCCACCATTAAAAGCCAATAAAGCCACGCCCAATAGCCCAAAACCTAATGCAGTATTAAACTGCATCGGCACAAACTTAGGATGGATCTGGATCAACAACTGGATATGGGCATACCAGCCTACCATCACGGTGATCCCCAAGAGGCATAGCACAACTGCCCCAAGATTGATGACTTGTTTCAATTGTTTCAGAGCAGGTTGCCAAACCATTCAACATTCAATCTCTATCGATTTTATCTATCCACTAATTTAGGCGATCGCCATCAGCCAATTAAACGAAGGGTACTTCCAGATAGTTACACATAACCCCGGCAATATAATTCATCTGGGCAACTGACAATTCAATGCCCTTCAGCAACATCGTTTTTTTGCCATTGCCCCGCACAATAAAAATCCAGCATTCAGCAACGGTATGACCCTTGGCATAAATTTTTCTGATCTCGGTATGCAGTCCATACACCTCGGCGATCGCAAAATGACGACGACCGAACCAAGGTAAAGGTTGATGCCGCAAGGAAATTCGCCCAGCACCGATCTCTATCACCGTCCGATTAAACAGACGCGTCAATGCCACATAGCCCATGGCAATTCCCGGCAACGCTAACAGGTAGGGGACATCGCTCGATTGCTGCCCCAGGGAAGTGAAAAAATGAATCACGCCGAACCACAGGGCAACCCATGCCAGGGAAGCATAGCCCGCAATTTTTGACCAAGGGCGTGTAATTCTGAGTCCAGGTCGCAGACGCTCAATGAGCAAGCCATGTATGGTCTGCTGATCGCCCTCATCTAGTTCCTGTTCGGGTTGCTGAGGATGTTGCAACAAGTCTAGACCTCCCCCAAGAATCACCTC
>JBIKYI010000527.1:0-2857 GCA_044355355.1 Limnothrix sp.
CGCCTATGGTGAGGTACGGGCTGGGATTGATCTGAGTCAGATAAATGCGCAGGCTGTGCAAACGGAGGGCGATCGCCTGGTGGTGACTCTGCCGGAGCCGAAGATTTTAGACAAAAAAATCGATGTCGAAAAATCTAAGATTTACGATTATGACCGGGGTTTCCTGAATTTGGGGCCAGATACCACGCCGGAATTATTAGAATTTGCCCAACGCCAAACCCTCGACAAAATTCTGTTAAGTGCCTGTGAACAGGGCATTCTGGAACGGGCGAATGATCAGGCGGAGGTCGCCCTCACGGGTTTACTCAGTAATACGGGTTTTAGTTCGGTGGAGATTAAAACAACAACGCCGACTATGTGTCGCAAAATGCCGGGATAAGAGTTTGACGCGGTGAGGGGGTGACACGGAGAAGGGGGGATAGAGTGATTGAATCCAGGAGAGTATTTTGTCTGGATCAGATCGCTGTTTTTCATTGTCTCCTCGTCTCCCTGTCCCCTTGTCTCCGTTTCCCCTACCCCCCAAGACCTGACTAATTAACTATCGCTTTTAGTCGCCTTGGCTTCGTGCCAGTAGCCGATTAATTTGTAGACGAGTTTGGCGGAGGTATATTCTGAAACAACGCTATCGGTGGTGGGTGCGAGTTCCATCACATCACAACCGATCACATCACGGCTCTGGAATAGGCGACGTAAAAACATTAATGTGCCGTACCAATCGAGACCGCCGGGTTCTGGTGTGCCGACTCCTGGAATCAGGGTGGGGTCAATGCCGTCTAGATCGATGGTCAGGAAAACTTTTTCAGTGGGGATTTTGGCGATCGCCGCCTCGATCCAACCCTGGGGATCCCGCTGAATATCCCAAGCCCAAACGACGGGAATCTCTTTGTCAGCAATCAAATCCGCCTCTTCCTTGCACAAACTCCGAATCGCGACGGGCAAACTGGGTAAACCCAAATCCATCACACGACGCATAATACAGGCGTGGTTATGTTCTGACCCTTCGTAGGTTTGACGCAGATCCGCATGGGCATCGATTTGCACCACGGTAAAAGGCTCTTGGTAAAAATCGAGGTGACCCATCACCACCCCGGTCGTAATGGCATGTTCACCACCGAGGGCAATCACAAATTTGCCATCCTCCAGCAGTTTTTTCGTCGTGGTACTGCTTTCCTGTAACATTTCCTCAGCAGTCAGATCCGGGTTTTGTCTCGTGTCGGCGATCGCCGGATGGGTGAAAATACTAACCGCAAAACAAGTTTCATTACGGAGTTCATCGTCATAGCATTCCAACTGAAAGGATGCATCCAACAATGCAGCGGGACCTTGCTCACAGCCTTTACGGTAGGTCGTCGTCGCCTCGAAGGGAATAGGCAAAATTACGACAGACGCTTCCTCATAGGAGCGGTAAACCTCAGACCCAATAAAATCAGGCAGAGATGACGAGACTGTTGACATATTTTTGTTCCAAAAAGGTGCAGAAAAAGACGATTATTACTATACCCCTAGTGGGGGATTTTTGATGGGGTTTTTCAAGATAATTTCCAAGAGACTTCATCAGAATCTTTGGCGCGATTACACCTCAATGGCTGAAATGTCTGCTAAAAATTGATCAATGTTCTCTAACTGCTCGAAGATTTCCGGCGATCGCCCCTTGCCTGCTTGTTTTACGCTAGATTTTTGACGAGATTCCTCACAGATAAAACAGCTTTTGTTTTCGGGATGTTGTAAAGGAATTCCTCGTTCAAGATAGGCTTGTAAATGCTGTTTTAATGCGCCTAAAAGGGTCTGTAATTCTGCCTTAATTTTCTTGTGCCAAGTTTGATTATATTTAAAAGTTAAAGATTGCGGCGCTTCCCCGGCAGTAATAAACCAATAGGTCATCGAGATTTGTTTCGGCTGATATTGAGTCGTTTCTGCAATGAGATATAAATAGAGTTTTGTTTGCCAATGATCCTTGAGGAATTGAGGATTTTTCGGCTGACGATAGGTTTTCCAGTCGTAGATGGCAACGGATTTTTTTGTGAATAAAATCCAATCGCAAATAATGGTAAGTAAAACATCATCAAGTTTAAGGGTTTGACGATATTCTGCCTCGGCAAACTCATCGGTTTGGCGCTGCAAAAACTGGGGTAATTGTTCGAGTAGTTCTGCGATCGCCCTTTGCAGATCAGGATTTTGGGTCACTGTTTCCAGAGGAAAACCTAGCTGTAACTGTTGCATTGCCAGGTGGAAGTTAACCCCCCAATCCATTTTCTGCTGCTGATCCGGTGCAATGGGTGTGGCTAACTGGTCAAGATATTTTTGCTGAAAAGTTGGTGGACATTTAGCGAAGGATTCTAGATGGGATTGGGAAAGGTATAGCATATTAATCGATTAAAACTTGATAAAAATAGTGGGATTTGTATTATAAATTTTTGTAAAAAAAATGGTTTTATCTGATCAGTTCAGCAATGTCAGTTTATCGATGTCAATTCATCAATAAATTCATTCTTGGAAATAAATACAAGCCTTGAGAATTGCAGCAAGATTGGTAATTAGTTCGAGTTTTAAGTATATTTTAGGTAAGTTTAAAGTATTTTTATGCCTCCTATTACTTGGCAAGTTGTCCCCACCTTTAATCTGCCGGATGCTTTTGTGGATCAAGTCCGTCATTTTACTAAGGGTCAGGGCGATCGCCGATTAGCGCAGTTACTGTGGCAACGGGGTTTGCGGGAACCTGAAGAATTAGCGGGATTCCTCGATGTGGAGCAATATCAAGCGACCTCGGCATTTGACTTTGGGCAGGAAATGAAGCGAGCAATGGCGAGGCTTTTGCAGGCACGCAACCGGGGCGAAAAGATTGCCATTTGGGGGGATT
>JBIKYI010000528.1:0-2853 GCA_044355355.1 Limnothrix sp.
GTCTCGAAACTGTTCTGTTGTCTAGGATTGCGGAGTTATGCAGTTAGCTAGACGCACCAATGTTCTTGCGTTTTCGGCGGGAGAACCCACACTAATTCGCAGCCCTCCCCCAGTATGACGAATAAGTGTGCCTTGTGTCTTCAATTTTTTTACAAGTTGTTGCAGTATTTCCTCCTGGGATTGCTCGATAGGTTGGGGACGTGCATAGAGGAAGTTGGCATCGCTGTGCCAGATGGTATAGTCGGTAAATTTTTGTAGTTCCTTGTAGAGGCGATCGCGTTCGGATTGGATTTCTGGGATAGTCGCCAAGAGATCGGCGGTATGGTTCAGGGCGAGGATGGCTGCCTGTTGGGAAAAGCTAGGCAAATTGTAGGGCAGACGGATTTTTTCGAGGGCATTGATGATCTGGGGTGGGGCGATCGCATAACCTACCCGCAGCGCCGCTAAACGGAAAGCCTTCGAGAATGTCCGCATCACCAGCCAGTTGGGACGACGGAGAATGTCCGCGACAAGGGTTTGTTGGCTAAATTCAAAATACGCCTCGTCTACCACCACCAAAATATGTTCAGGCAGCGATCGCAACCAGGCAATTTCAGCGGCAGTGAGACATTGACCCGTCGGCGAGTTGGGATGCACCACAAACACCACCCGCACCGGGGGGATCTCGGTCTGGGCGATCGCCCCCTGGGCTGCCTCCAGATCCATCGAAAAATCCGTTAAGTGACGACCCACCGCAATGCTCGGAATTCCCAAAGTCGTCGCCAAAATGCGATACATCGAGAACGTCGGATCTGCCACCAAGATCGAACCCTCTCCCCCCAAACAGGTGGCAATCAAAATCGAGCGAATCAATTCATCCGAACCATTGCCCACAGAAATCTGTGCCGCCGTGATCTCACCCGTTAAGCCCGCCGATTGATTCACATAATCAGCAATCCCCGCTTTGAGCAAGCCATGTCCCCCGTCTGGATAACGGTTCGTGGCGATCGCCGTTTCATACAAATGCGCCAACTTCAGCTTCAGTTCCTGGGGGAGATCATAGGGACTTTCATTCGTGTCCAGAATATCGACCTGTTGCCCCGTAGTGCCACCCGGATGGGAAACATAGGCAGTTAATTGATCAAGATCAGCGCGGAGAAACGACATACAAATACCATGGAAGAGAAGGAATCTTAGGCAGTCTTAGGCAGAGAAATTATTGAGGATCGAACGTGACTATTGCGTGAATATTACGTAAATATTGGTTTAAATACCGATGCCAATCTCGATTTAAACATCTCGCGATCATGAACTGCTTATCATGAACTGCCAAATCGATCATATCGATCATAAGTTTAAGATTGCATTATGTAAAAATAGCGTTGGAATCACAGAGGGTCGCCCTAACCTAGAGGATGAGATTTTCCTCTGTCGTCATCACCGTTTCCTTTTCACCTATTACAAAACATCACCATGAAATTGGCAGCAAGAGTTGGTCAGGTTAAGCCTTCTATCACCTTAACGATTTCCGCAAAAGCAAAAGCGATGAAGGCAGATGGTGTCGATGTCTGTAGCTTCAGTGCTGGGGAACCGGATTTTGCGACCCCCCACCATATCACTGAGGCGGCAAAGAAGGCGCTGGATGAGGGTAAAACTCGCTATGGCGCGGCGGCGGGGGAACCGTTACTCCGCCAGGCGATCGCCCGGAAATTAAATACCGAAAATAATTTACCCTATGCTGCCGAAAATGTGATCGTGACCAATGGCGGCAAACATGCCCTCTTCGATTTAATCATGGCGCTGATCGAGCCGGGGGATGAGGTGATTATCCCGACTCCTTTTTGGCTGAGCTACCCGGAAATGGTGATTCTGGCTGGCGGGACACCCATTTTTGTCGATGCGACGGCAGAAAATAACTATAAAATTACGCCGGATCAATTGCGGGGGGCAATTACTGAGCGGACAAAATTATTCGTGTTCAATTCCCCCTCTAATCCCACGGGAGCCGTTTATAACCCGGAGGAAATTCGGGCGATCGCCGCTGTCTTAGTCGAGCATCAACTGTTGGTGGTTTCCGACGAAATTTACGAAAAAATCCTCTACGATGGCGCAGTCCAACAGAGTATCGGTGCCGTTAGCCCAGAAATCTTCCCCCTCACCATCACCTGTAACGGCTTTGCTAAGGCTTTTTCCATGACCGGTTGGCGGGTTGGCTATATTGCCGCTCCGGTCGAGATCACCAAAGCCATGACCACCGTCCAGAGCCATAGCACTTCCAACGTCTGTACCTTTGCCCAATTTGGGGCGATCGCCGCCCTAGAGGGGGGACTCGATTGCGTCAATGAAATGCTCGTTGCCTTTGCCGAACGCCGCCTCACCATGCTCGCAGGGATACGCAGCATCCCCGGACTCAGTTGCCCGACCCCCGACGGCGCATTCTACCTCTTTGTTGATATCCAATCCACCGGGTTTGATTCCCTCACCTTCTGCCAAAAATTCCTCGAAACCGAACAAGTTGCCACCATCCCCGGTGTCGCCTTCGGTAACGATAACTGTATCCGACTGTCCTATGCCACTGATTTAACCACCATCAACAAAGGTCTTGAGCGCCTCCAACGATTTATGCAAACCCTGTAATTTTTGACTAATGTTTCGACTAAGTTTCGAGGTGAAATCAGCTTTTTTTGCCGCAGTAGGCAAACTCCTGTTATAAATCAGTCAAGAATGCCGGACACTTTGCATGGATGAGTCACAGAAAAATCAAAATACCCCTGATTTGTCGGAGGATAACTTGGACATAGAGGGCACACCCCCTGAAAATTCAATTGTTGAAGATAATTCTCCCTGGGAAATTCAGTTGGGTTTAGAGGAAGA
>JBIKYI010000040.1:0-10457 GCA_044355355.1 Limnothrix sp.
ATTGACCACGGGCTTCACCGTTCCAGAGCCGTTGATCCATCCCCATACGTAGGGTTTGGGCAGAAACCACCGGATCTACGGCATAGTTCATGGAAAAATTACCGACCACCACAAGGTTACCCTGCACCTCACGGATTCCCGCTTGATTTAGGGCATTTCCCAGGGCGATCGCCTCCTCCCAGACAAACAGAGGATTACTTCCCCCCTCCACAAACAAATCCCCATTCACCACCCCATTATTCACCGCACCCGACACATATAACTTCGTCTCAAACTGATGATCCAAAGACCAAGCATCCAGCGCCGCCAAAGTCGTTGCCACCTTCGTCAAAGAAGCCGCAGATAGAGGCGTTGTCCCCTGATGATTACCCAAATTCAGCCAATTCGATTGGATCCAAACCCCCTGCAAATTTCCATTCTTCCCCTGCCCCTGAAGTTGCGCCACATACTTCGAGACAATCTGCTGCACCTGAGGATCTTCCCGATAACTCACCGCAAACACAGGCGCATTCTGCCAAGCTAAAGAACGATAGGGAATAATATCCGGTGTCGGTTGTGGCTGCAACACCTGACTAACCAGACTAATCATGCCTAAACCAATAGCTTTGAATAACATAGATGACCAACAACCTCAGAAGAATAAGCGCAATTTACGCTACCCTGATCGATTTTCATAATTTGGCTA
Organism: Limnothrix sp.; assembly: GCA_044355355.1. Lineage (GTDB taxonomy): Bacteria > Cyanobacteriota > Cyanobacteriia > Cyanobacteriales > MRBY01 > MRBY01. The sequence continues at coordinate 686 of JBIKYI010000040.1, forward strand.
TAAATACTAGCATTGAATCCACATTGAAATTTACCGCTTAGTTACTTCTAGGACATAACAGCCTCTGGTAATATGTGGAAGGCTTTTATTCCGAATCAACATGTCATCGACACGCGCAAAAATAGCAGTAGACGCTATGGGGGGGGATTACGCTCCAGCAGAAATTATTGCGGGGGCTATCCGGGCAGTAAAAGAATTGGAAGTGGAAGTTCTCCTAGTGGGTGACCCCATGCCAATCCAAAAATATCTCGATGAACATTCCGATTACCCTGCGGAATTTATTCACGTTGTCGAGGCGGAAGGTGTTGTGGAAATGTGCGAGGAACCCCTAGTCGCCATTCGCCGTAAGCCAAAGGCATCCATCAATGTCTCCATGCAGCTCGTGCGGAAAAAACAAGCTGATGCCGTCGTTTCTGCGGGGCATTCCGGCGCAGCCATGGCATCTGCCCTCTTAAAACTGGGGCGCATTAAAGGCATTGATCGTCCAGCAATTGGAGCTGTCTTTCCCACACTAGATCCAGAACGCTCGGTGATTGTGCTGGATGTTGGTGCGAATGTGGATAGCCGCCCGAAGTATCTTGAGCAATTTGCCTTGATGGGGACGATTTATAGCAAGTACGTCTTAGGTAATCAGGAGCCTCAGGTGGGTCTGCTCAATATTGGTGAGGAAGAGTCGAAGGGTAATGAGCTAGCGCTGAAAACCTATGAGTTACTGACGAATAATGCCTCGATTCCTTTTAAGGGAAATGCGGAAGGACGGGATGTGCTGTCCGGTGAGTTTGATGTGGTGGTTTGTGATGGGTTTACGGGGAATATTTTGTTGAAGTTTGCGGAGTCGGTGGGTTCTGTACTGCTGCAGATTTTGAAGGAAGAGTTACCCAGAGGGCTGCATGGTAAGGCGGGGGCGCTCATTCTCAAGCCTAATCTGAAGCGGATTAAACAGCGTATTGACCATGCGGAACATGGTGGGGCGTTGTTGTTCGGGGTGGCTGGGGTTTGTATTATCAGTCATGGCAGTTCTAAAGCGCCTTCGATTTTTAATGCGATCCGCTTGGCGAAGGAGGCGGTTGATAATGAGGTGATTAACCGGATTCAGAGCTATACGGAGCAGCATCAGGAGTTGGCTCAGGAATTAGCCCAGGACAAAGAAGTGGTTACCAATGAGGGATGATCGAGAAAGGACTGTTCAATAAATTGCTAAATGAATTACTATCAGATGAATCATCGCCGACGCAGTAAGGGAGCTGAACATTGAAATTTGATGGGGCAGGTATTGCCATTACGGGTAGTGGGTCTGCCACACCAAAGGCGGTTGTTCATAATGATGATTTGAGCCAGTTGGTTGAAACGTCTGATGAGTGGATTCGGACGCGCACTGGTATTCGCAAGCGTCATTTGCTTGGGGAGCAGAGTAGTCTGAGTGAGTTGGCTGCGGCTGCGGCAAAGAAGGCGATCGCCTCGGCGCGGTTACAGCCGGAGGACATTGACCTAATTGTCTTAGCGACTTCGACACCAGATGATCTGTTTGGCAGTGCCGCGAAGGTGCAGTCTTTGATCGGGGCAAATAATGCGGTTGCTTTTGATTTGACGGCGGCTTGTTCTGGGTTTGTTTTTGGCTTGGTGACGGCAGCGCAGTATATTCGCACTGGTGTTTATCGTAATGTGGTGGTGATTGGGGCGGATGTGCTGTCCCGTTGGGTGGATTGGGGCGATCGCACGACCTGTGTCCTCTTTGGTGACGGGGCTGGTGCTGTGGTTTGCCAGAGCCACGAACAGGATCAGTTGCTGGGATTTGCCATGTTTAGCGATGGGACTCAACATAGTTCGTTAAATCTAGCCTACGAAAGTCACCCCAAATATTTGGTGCATGATGTCACCATCCAAAAGGGTCAGTACCAAACCATCACGATGAATGGGCGGGATGTCTATCGCTTTGCTGTGGCAAAAGTGCCGGAAGTGATCGAAAAAACCCTCTTTCGGGCTGAGTTGACCACGGCTGATATTGATTGGCTCGTTCTCCACCAGGCAAACCAGCGAATTATTGATGCGGTGGCTAAACGTCTGGAATTACCAGCGGAGAAAGTGATCGCCAACCTACAGGAATATGGCAACACTTCTGCGGCATCGATTCCCATTGCTTTAGATGAAGCTATTCGCGCCAATAAAATTAAACCTGGGCAAACGGTTGTCACTTCTGGGTTTGGAGCTGGTCTATCCTGGGGTGCAGCTATTTTCCGCTGGGGTGTCAAGCATTAGTGAAACATTAAGGTTTAGCCAGAAGCATCTGTTCACAAAATTTGGATTTATGGCGTTATGGTCACAATGCCATAGGCGCAGGGATCTAGGTATCTTTGGGCTGATTCTTGGATGCTATCTTTGGTGATGTTTTGAATGCATTGGGAATAGTTCAGGGCGGGTTCAATGGTGCCGAAGAGGGATTGGTAGTAGCCGTAGAGGTTGGTGCGATCGCTAGGGCGTTCATTGCCAAAAATAAAGCGATTTGCCACCTGGGTTTTCACCCGTTCGAGTTCGTGGGTGAGGACGGAATGTTCACGAATGTTTTGGATCTCTGCGAGGATTGCCGCCTCCACTGCCGGGATATTTTCAGTGGGTAGTTTGGCGGAGAGGTAAAAAACGCCCTGTTGTTTCTGGGTGAAATTGCTCACGCTGATTTGGGTGACCAGACCATGTTTTTCCCGGAGATCCTGGAAGAGACGGGAAACTTTACCTTGTCCCAAGATGGTCGCCAGGATATCGAGGGAGTAGGTTTCTGACAGGTGAGTGAGTCCGGGGACACGCCACATCATCACAAGGCGAGCTTGGGTCAGGCTGTCGTCTTTGTATTCGCGGCGCACAATCTTTTGAAAGATGGGTTCTGGTGCTAAGTTACTTAGGGTAGGAACGGCGACTGCATTTTTCTGGCGGTAGAGATCGTCAAAGGCTTCTGTCACTAATTCAATCAGGCGATCGCCCGGTAGATTCCCCACCACCGCTGCCGTCATCCGCTGGGGTTGATACCAAAAATCATGGAAATCTCGCATTTGTTGCGGTTGCAGAGTTTCGATGACGGAGCTAGGGCCTAGGACTGGGCGACGGTAGGGTAACCGTTCAAATCCCGTTTCAATGGCTCGGAAATAGGTACGACGGCGGGGATTATCATCAGAGCGACGAATTTCCTCCAGGACGACATGGCGCTCCCGCTCAAAGGCATCATCGGGGATGCTTGGATTCAACACAACGTCTAGTTGCAAAGGTGCAAGTTCAGCAAAATCCTGGGGAGAACAGGTGATGTAATAGTGGGTATATTCCTGGCTCGTGGCGGCATTGGTCACAGCACCCTTTTCCTCAATGCGACGTTCAAATTCACCGCTGGCGAGGCGAGGCGTACCCTTAAAAATCATGTGCTCTAGAAAATGAGCCATCCCATTAATACTGTCCGCTTCCACGACGGAGCCAATATTCAGCCAAACATTAAGACTGACCACATCCACAGGAACCTGTTCGGCAATAATCGTTAAGCCATTCTTCAGTGTTTTAATGGTGGGCTGATTCAGGCGTGCCGTGGGTAATAGGGTGGAAGTCATATTATGGGGCGCTGTAGGGTGATTGTGCTGCTATTCTCCGTATATTTACTTTAACGCAATGTTGCTAATCGAATTTCGACAGGTGGTGGTTGGGGATCAATTCGCGATCGGGGATGGGGCGATCGCCGGATGATGCGGAAGGTGAATAATTTGGTAACCCAACATCAACGAGTCCTATCTGGATTCCTTGGTTATGGCAGGTTATGGCAACGCAGGGAACCAGTAAGATAGAAACACCACGATGAGCGCTCCGTATGACCAGCGAAATTTTTCTAACTCCGACAATACCCATTGCCCCAGAGAACTTTAAATCTGGTTTTGTCGCCTTGATTGGTCGTCCGAATGTCGGGAAATCGACCCTGATGAATCAGTTAGTGGGTCAGAAGATTGCGATCACTTCCCCCGTTGCCCAAACGACCCGTAACCGTCTGCGGGGCATCTTCACCACGGAGCAGGCACAAATTATTTTTGTCGATACGCCGGGGATCCATAAGCCCCACCATGAACTCGGTAAAATTCTGGTGAAAAATGCCCGAAATGCGGTCGGTGGTGTGGATATGGTTGTGTTTATTGTGGATGGTTCTGTGCCCCTGGGTAAGGGGGATCAATTTATCGCTGATTTTCTGCAAAAGATGGGTTGTCCGGTCATTTTAGGGATGAATAAAATTGACCAGCGCCCCACGGATAAGCCCCATATTCTCCATTCTTATCAAGAACTCGCAGAAGCTAATGAATGGCAACTGGCGGAATTTTCTGCCCTCAATGGCGATCGCCTCGATGATCTCCAAGCTGCCCTGATTAATGGTTTAGAGCCTGGTCCCTATTACTATCCTCCTGATCTAGTGACCGATCAGCCCGAACGCTTCATCATGGCGGAGCTGATCCGGGAGCAAATTCTCCTCCACACCCGCCAGGAAATTCCCCATTCCGTGGCGATCGCCATTGAACAGGTCAACGAAAGCCCAGAGATCACCGAAGTCCGTGCCGCCATTAACGTCGAACGTTCCTCCCAGAAAGGCATTATTATCGGCAAAAAAGGAGCCATGCTAAAAACCGTGGGTACTGCCGCCCGTCAACAAATTCAGAAACTTATTGCTGGCAAAGTTTACCTAGAATTATTCGTGAAAGTGCAACCCAAATGGCGACAATCACGGTCAAGTCTCGCCGAACTAGGCTATCGAGTTGAAGAACAATAATCGTTACTCCTATAAATTCCGAGGAGTAGCTTGAGCGATTATAAAAAATCGTATATTTTCCTTCGTTTAAAACCTTGTAAAACTCTCCATATTGATTCCACATTTATGTCGCCCGTTGAACTGTACCAATAAAGGAATCTTCGAGGGTAAAAGGAATTGCCCGCTGGGTACGAATTTCAATTTGAGCTGTTTGTAAATAGGCTAATAATGGTGGTAATTCTGCTTCTGGATGGTCGAGGACGATGTGGAGGCGATCGCCAAAAATTGAAACCCGCCAATGGTCTAATTTTTCTTTTAAAAGATTCGATGTTTTTTGGGTTGCGTTCGTAATCAATTCAATGAGTTGACCGGGTTGTGCTGCTTTAATTTCCGTTGGTGTCCCTTGGCTCACAATTTCTCCTGCCACCATAAATGCCATCCGATTGCAGTTTTCAGCCTCCTCTAAATAGTGGGTTGTGACTAAAATTGCTGTGCCTTGCCGCGCAAAATCTCGAATCAAACGCCAAAATTGTCGCCGTGCCACTGGGTCAACGCCGGAAGTAGGTTCATCTAAGAACAAAATATCGGGTTCATGCATCACCGAAGCCCCAAAGGCGACCCGTTGTTTCCAGCCTCCGGGCAAGCTTCCCGTCACCGTTTTTTCTCTACCAACTAAACCACAGGTTTCTAATACCCAATCAATTTTTTCGCGGCGAATTCTGCTGGGAATGCCATAAACACCACAATAGAATTCCAGATTTTGTTGAATGCTTAAATCATCGTAGAGTGTAAATTTTTGGCTCATATAACCGAGGCGCGATCGCACTTCTGAACGATGTAAATTTTCAGTTTCTCCAGCTAAGGTCATTTTGCCTGCTGTTGCGGGAACTAAACCACAAATGATTTTTATCGTAGTTGTTTTGCCTGCTCCATTTGCGCCGAGTAGTCCGTATATTTCGCCGTACTTAACTTCTAAAGTGACATTTTTAACGGCTTGAAATTCACCAAATATTTTCTGTAATCTATGGGCTGAAATGGCAATATTTTGAGTTTCATGGGCTAGATTACCCTGCTTGCGATAGTAGGGAAAGGGTTTATAAACGGGATCGGCTCCCTGTTGTCGTAGATGATTGACAAAGACATTCTCTAGGGTTGGTTCATTGGCTTCTAAATTATCTAAATTAATATTTTCTTGGGCGAGAATTTGGGTAATATCTTGTTTAGCTCGATCAATATTGGGTGTGAGGATATCAAGGCGATCGCCAAAGGATTGAACATCAACTAAATTTTTCGAGTTTGCTTCTCGTAACGTTTCTTCTGCGAATAAAAGAGGGGTAGCGCGTAATTCTAAGCGATGTAAGCCCAGATCTTTTTTTAATTCTCCTAATGTGCCGATTTGTTGAATTTTGCCGTCATAAATTAATGCAATACGATGACATCTTTCTGCTTCATCTAAATAGGGCGTTGCCGTGACTATGGTGACTCCTTGCGCAGCGACCCATGCTAACAAATCCCAAAATTCTCGCCGCGAAACCGGATCTACGCCTGTGGTTGGTTCATCGAGTAAAAGGATTTTTGGCTGTGAAATTAGGGCACAACAAAGGGCTAACTTTTGCTTCATGCCCCCCGATAATTGCCGCGCTAAACGGTTAGGAAATTTATCTAAATTCATCAACTCCAGTAAATATTGACTGCGATCGCCAAACTCTCGATCACCCAAATGCCGCAAGCCTGCCACATAGCGCAGATTTTCCATGAGGCTGAGATCCATGTACAGCGAGAAAGTTTGCGTTAAATAGCCCAAATCTAACCGCGCATCCCGTGGATTTTTGCCCAAAATATTCACCGTTCCTGCCGTCGCCCGCATCACCCCCGCCAAAATCTGAAAGGTCGAAGTTTTGCCCGCTCCATCGGGACCAATTAAGCCAAAAATCTCCCCGGCTTTCACCTCAAAATTCAGCCCCCGCACCGCCTGTACTGAGCCATAATATTTATGCAATCCCACCACCGAGATCGTCGTTTCACCCTCAGTTAAGCCGCTACCAAAGGCGATCGCCCCCGGAGTTCCTGAAGTGCTTGAAGTGGAGAACATCATGGGCTTTTACTGTGGAGTTGAATCGGGCAAAATCGTGGCATCCGCTGGCATTCCCGGCTTGGCAAATCCCTCATTATTTTCAATGCGTAGTTTTAAACCGAAAACCTGCGTTACCCGATCATCTTTAAAGTAAATATTTTCTGGCGTAAACGAAGCCTTGGTATCGATCGCCGCCACCGTTGCTGCTAGAGCATTATAGGGATCCGAATCTAAAAAAACTTCCGCCGCTTGTCCCACCCGAATCGCGCCAACTTGCCCCTCTGGGATATAGCCGCGCATATAGATGTCGCCCAAATTAATCAGCGTCACAATCGTTTTACCTGCCGCGAGCACTTCCCCAGGTTCCGCCGTGCGGGTTAGCACCACGCCATCGATGGGACTGAGAATTTTTAAACGCCAATTCAAATTTGAATTGGCGCTTTGATTTTAACACAAAAAATTAAGTTGCGCTGTGAAGATCGAAGGAACCACCTTTATTTTTTATAAGACTTTCTTTCACTGGAGCAGGCGCACCACGCAGCATTCCTGCCGTACTTAAATCCTCATTAATCTCATCCCAGTGAATGCCATAACCACCACCGCAGATTTCCCAATTTAAACGTTGTTCCGGTGTCGCATTCAATAGCCTTGGATACCAAACCAGAGGCACGGCGATCGCCCGTCCATCCATCAAATCAACAGTAATCATGTCATTAGTAAAAGAGACATTTTTAACCCTTTCATCCGTCTGAATTGCCAAAATACTCATACCAGACCTCCAATAGATGTTGTTGATTTTCTTGGACTAAGGATTGCCGCTTACGCAATTCCTTCGCACTAAAACCAATGTTACTTGCTAAGTTCACTGACTCCAGCCAAAACTTAGCTGACGAAGCATCACGATCAATATGAATATGCGGTGGTTCATTGGGTTCGTGACTGTAAAAATAAAAACGGTAAGGACCAATTCGTAAAATTGTTGGTATACCCTAAAATTATGCTCAAACTTCTCCAGTCTATCCTTATGGGCTTCAGTCTTGCCTGCATATATTTGAACCAGTGAGAGAAAAAATGGTAAGTATTCGGGTGATTTGTTTTAGCATCAACCCTCTCTCTCCCTCAAAAAATCTCCATAAAAAAACAAGGGAAGCGAACTCCCCTCGTATCAAGCATTCATGGTTATTGATCGAGACCTCAGCCGCCAGCCACAGCAGGCACAATGCTGACCTCATCACCATCAGCTAACGCAGTATCAATGTTGTCGAGAAAACGAATGTCTTCTTCATTCACATAGATATTGAGAAAACGACGGGGCTTACCTTCATCATCACAAAGGCGCGCCTTAATGCCGGGGCAGTTTGCTTCTAAGGAATCGAGCAATTCTTTAATCGAAGAACCATCGCATTCAACGGTAGGTTGATCCTTCGTAAACTTTTGTAGAGGAGTTGGGACTAAAACTTTAATTGCCATTGTTAGGAGACAAATTTTTCAATGAACTAAACGACAGGGGGAACGGGCAAGCCGAGACTTACCCAGTTCAGAAGAGCAACTATACCAAAGTTTGTTGCCAATCTAGACGCTCAAGGGTGCGGGCACGCTCAAGGGCTTGCTCGAAGGCATCGAGGTTGGCTTCGATGGTGAGGGGTTCGCCAGCGGCATTTTGTACTGCTTCTTGGGTCTTGAGTCCGTTACCAGTGATGTAGACAACGGTTTTTTCGTCGGGGCTGATTTTGCCAGCTTCTACGAGTTTTTTCAAGACAGCAATGGTTGTACCACCAGCGGTTTCGGTGAAAATGCCTTCGGTTTCCGCGAGGAGCTTGATGCCTTCGATGATTTCTGCATCGTTGACATCCTCGATGTTGCCATTGGTCTTGTTGGCGATTTCCACTGCATAGATACCGTCAGCGGGGTTACCGATCGCAATGGACTTAGCGATGGTGTCGGGTTTAACGGGGGTGATGAAGTCGCGACCTTCTTTGTAGGCTTTGGAGATGGGGGAACAGCCTTCTGCCTGTGCGCCGCTGAAACGGACATCCTTCGCTTCGACAAGACCGACTTCAACGAATTCCTTGAAGCCTTTGTAGATCTTGGTGAAGAGGGAACCGGAGGCGAGGGGCGCAACGATGTGGTCGGGGAGTTCCCAGCCAAGTTGTTCGGCGACTTCGTAACCGAGGGTCTTGGAACCTTCGGAGTAGTAGGGGCGGAGGTTGATGTTTACAAAGCCCCAGCCGTGGGAATTCGCAACTTCGGAACAGAGACGGTTTACTTGGTCGTAGTTACCGTGAACCGCCATCAGGATGGGGTTGTAGATGAGTGTGCCGAGGACTTTGCCGGATTCTAAATCGGAGGGGATGAATACGCAGCAGTCTAAACCAGCATGGGCGGCGATCGCCGCAGTGGAGTTAGCGAGATTACCAGTACTGGCACAGGAAACGGTAGAGAACCCTAATTCTTGGGCACGGGTGAGGGCAACGGAGACGACGCGATCCTTGAAGCTCAGGGTGGGCATATTAACTGCATCATTCTTGATATACAGTTCCTTCAAACCAAGGCGACGGGCGAGGCGATTCGCTTTGACGAGGGGAGTCATGCCAGTGCCGACATCGATGGGGGTGTCAGTGGCAACGGGTAAAAATTCTTTGTAGCGCCAAATGGAGTTGGGACCTGCTTGGATGCTTTCGCGGCTAACTTTGGCGGCAATTTTTTTGTAGTCATATTTCACTTCGAGGGGGCCAAAGCAAAACTCACAAACGTGGAGGGCTTTGGGTTCGTATTCTGCGCCGCACTCTTTACAGGCGAGGCTAGTGAAATTGGCTGTGTCCAGTGAGGCGATCGCCGAGTCAAGGGTTACTTGAGCCATGATGTGTTTTCTCCGTTTCCATGAATGCTAAATGCTTGAAGAAGATAGTAAACAGTAAAAAATGCTACGTCAACTAATC
>JBIKYI010000041.1:0-10365 GCA_044355355.1 Limnothrix sp.
ACACCCGATAGCCTAGCCGCGCCATCACTGCCGCATGAATGACCCCCAACGCACCACCCACATAAACCAAATCATAACGAGGCAAAGTCGCATCAAACGCATGATTGTGCTCAAAAATTACCTGCTTCGGTGTTTGGGGATGGGTCACCGTCTCCCGCCAACGCTTTTCCCACCAATAGGCTCGCTGTAGATCAAACTCCCCCTGGGGAAACTTGTGGAAATATGCCACCGTTTTCGGGTAATCTGCTGCCAACAACTCAAAAATCGACTGATCGCCCTGCAATTCCGGCGGTGCAGGATAACAGTTTGGGAAAGCCTCGCGAATCTCCCGCTCCAACTGGCGACAAATTCCTCGACCATTCGGAAAACCCTGACCCCAAGCAAAAACCTTTAAATAAGTCGTCCGTTGCACCGTCCAAGTAAAAACTGCCAACTCAGCCCCACCCTGCACCAACCGAATGCCATCAGGGGTGCTTGATTTTTGACCAAGCATCGGTTGCCAATCCTGCTGGAGCCAGTCACAAACCTGGTCAATATGGGGAGTAGGGACTTCGAGATAAAGCAGTTCTTCCATGAAAGTCTTAGTATGTAAGGTATTTTCCGCTCTGGAGGTTTATCATACCTGCTTTATTTCCAGGAATGACGCTGATTTCTCCCCAGTCCGCCCTGTAATCTAACGTAATTCGACGTAATCTTTGTAAAATTTCTTATAAAAACTTAATCTTGTTAAAATACAAACTATTCAATGCAATCGCATGAGGAGGATTAATGTCAGACATCACCTTTCTACCGGACAACAAAATCGTTATCGCATCCAATGGTGCAAATCTGAGGGAAAAGGCGCTCCAAAATGGCGTAGACATCTACACCTTCGGCGCTAAGTTAATGAACTGTGGCGGTGTCGGACAATGTGCGACCTGTGTGGTGGAAGTTGTGGAAGGGATGGAGAACTTATCCCCGAAGACTCCTTTTGAGGAACGTCGCCTGGCGAAACGACCGGAAAACTATCGTCTAGCTTGTCAAACGCTGGTCAACGGTAAGGTTGTTGTGTCTACTAAGCCCAATCGCAACAAAAAACGGGATGCCTAGTGCTCTCGCGGCATGTTCAGATATCAGATATCAGACATCGGGAGGGGTTGGGGTATTGGTTTGATGCTTGTGGGAATCGAGATCGGGGAACTGTTCAGGGTATCTTTGCCGGGTCTGGGAGGAGAACCTCTTCCTGAAGCGACGACCTAAAGCAGCTAGAAGTGATATTCTTGATGTACCGTGATTTAGCTCGAATTAGAGGCGATTTTTCAATGCAAGTTAATGACCTTGGTTTTATTGCAACGATTCTTTTTGTTCTCGTGCCCACAGTCTTTTTGTTGATCCTTTATATTCAGACCAACAAGACTGCTTCTTAATTAAAAGAAAATCTGTTTAAAATTTTTATCTAAATAGCGGGTGAGTTTCGGTTGGAACTCACCCTTTTTGCTGTGGTTTATTTCGCTGTTTTTGAGGAACTGGGTTGTTTTTTTAACCGAGTTCTTCTGTGCGGGCGAGGAGTACGGGGCAGGGGGTGTTGACGCGCACGTAATCGGAGAGGGATGTACCGAGGAGTCGGTCAAGGTCTGGCATACTCTTGGCGATGGAGGGGCGGCGATCGGGGGAACCGAGGACGAGGAGATCGACGTTTTGTTCTTCGGCAAGACGGCAGATGGTTGCACCGGGTCTGCCTCCCACGACAAGGGTTCTGTAGTTAACGCCCATTTGTTTTGCCCGTTGGACAGCGGGGGCGAGGGTGGGGTTCTCGTCCATGTCGGCTTGGGAAAGTTGGAGGTTGCTGGGTAGGTCGGGGTTAACGCGTAGGAGGATCACTTCGCACCCTGCGTAGTCGCGGATCATCTGGAGGGCAAGGTCTAGTCCGTACACGGCGGCTTCGGATTTGTCGATCGCCACCATCACTTTTTTGAGAGTGCGGACGTAGATGTCATCCTTGACGAGGAGCATGGGGCGGTTGGTGAGCTGGAAGACGTATTGGCTCACGGAGTTGGAGAGGATCGATTGGAGGCGCTTAAGCCCACGGGAACCCATGAGGATGAGGTCGGCATCAATTTCTTCAGCAACTTTGCGCACTACATCTTTGGGATCCCCTTGGCGCAGGATGGTATTCACGTTTTCGGGGTCGAGTTTGAGGTCTTGGATGGCTTGGGCGAGGAGTTTGCCACCGGTTTCGTAACCCTCTTGTTCTGAGTCGGGGGTGAGTTGCTTGGAGACGACGTGGAGAATATTAACGCTGGTGTCCTTGAAGGCAGGAAGTTTGAGCAGGTTTTTTAGCATGTCTTGAACTTGCCCAGTACCAGAATCTGCGAAGAGAATTTTTTTAATCATGGGACGACTTTGAAACGATTTTTTAAAGTGGGTTCTACCCCTATCTTCAAGCATACTCTTTTCTGAGTGCGGGAAATTTTAAAGGATATTACATAATAGAGAACGGTTCTTTATGGATATTTGTCGGTTATGGACTTGATGCGATCGCTGCCGATTGGGTTGTATTTAGAGCAGCCCCACACCTGGCTACACCGACTGGATCCGAGGACAAAGTTGGTTTGGTTGATGACGTTCTTGGTTGCGCCGATTTTGGCGAATAATTTTTGGCGTTTGGGTTTGGTGGGTCTGTTGGTGGGGATTACGATCACTGCGCTGATTCCCCTACGGGTTTGGAAGCAACAGATGGGGCTATTATTGTTTTTCTGTCTGGTGTTATTTGGGATCACGCTCCTTGCGCCTGATGGTCTAGTCCTCAATCATCAACCCCGTCTACCTGCGGAAGATTTGGCGATCGCCCAGCCCTACGAATATGTATTGTGGCAATTTAAATTTATTTCGATTACCCGTCTGAAACTTGATCTGGGAATTAAGCTAAGTACACAAATTTTCACCCTGTTATACAGCACAAATTTGTATTTACTCACGACGGCATCGGAGGAAATTACAGCAGGTTTAGAATCTTTGTTTGCCCCCCTAAGACGCTTCAATTTACCTGTAACAGAAACACTCTTAACTTTGACCCTTTCTTTACGTTTTATTCCTTTGGTATTAGAGGAAATTCAAAATCTCATTCGTTCCGTTCGTACCAGGGCAATTGATTGGAAAACATTAGGTTTAAAGAAAGGATTTCAGTTATGGTTAATGGTTTCTGAAAAACTCTTAGAAAATCTACTCATGCGTGCGGAACAGATGGCAACGGCAATGGATATTCGTGGCTTTACAGCGCCCGATAAACATTTGGTTAAGTGGCATTTTCTCCGGTTAAAATTTTGGGATTGGATCTTTATCAGTGCCTTAATTCCTTTTTGGTCGATGCGTTTTATCTGGGGTTCAAGACCGTTTTAATGTTATGACAAATTGTATAAATAATTTAAAAATTAGGCGATCGCCCCAACACAGCCCCAATTATACTGCTCGATTTTCCCTTAGTTTCTGAATTATTTGTTCTGAGTTTAATTGATGCACTGACCAAGGTGGTGTTTTTTCTTTGCGGTGGGTTTGCCAACGATGTAAAAATGTCTTACGGTCAACAATCTGAGCACCAAGGGTTAATTTATAAGGCACTTCCATCCCCAAATCCCAAAAGGCAAATTCATTTTCTATTAATATCAACCCAAGCACAGCTAACTGTACAGAACCAGCACCATTTTGGGTATGAAATCCCGCCAAACTAGAATAGATTGCCCCTGTGGTATAACCGACTTCCCCAGCAACCAATTGTTGACCGTCATAGACTTCAATGGAATGGAACGCAATCCCGGCGATCGCCTGTTGATGGAGATGGCTCAAAGCTTCACATAACGGCGGAATTAACCAAGTTTGTGAATGATGTTTGGCGATGCGATCCAGACAGTCTGAAAAATTATAATTAATCCGCAATGTCAGACTACGGGCATAGCGTTTAAGTTTGCGGGATATGTGCAAATTTTGCAGATCCAGGACACATCTTTGTTGATGGGATTTAATTAATAACAATGGTCTATTGGCAGTCATTTCACCCATCGGCATATAACCGTGGTAACAAATGTCAGCAATAAAGCTCGGCTCCAATTCCAACGAGACACAAAATTCACCATTACGCTTCTCCACTAACTGGGGAACTTGAGACAGAATGGAGCGATCTAGAATGACCGGATACCAAGCATCAATCCATTTCATAGGCTGGTTTTAAAGTTATCTGCATTCTATCTTTTTTCCATATTTTTTTAGTTATTTTGGGGTTTACGAAATAGTTGCATAAAGACGGCTAAAACAGGTTTATGCCAATAATCTACATGGGAAATAATTAGGTTACTTTCATTGATTTCCAGCAAACTATAGCCTGCAATGCTCAGGCGCGATCGCCAGGGGACAGGACAAGTCATATGCAATGTCCAATCGGTGCGAATTGTTTGTTCTTCGCGCTGAATTTGGTGTAAATCAAGCTGAATATCCTTAAACCAACGCCCCAAAAAAGCAATCATTTTACGATAGCGAGCGACCCCACGAAACTCATTTAAGGGATCTTTAAAAAAGACATCATCGGCATAAATTTCAAAGGTTTGTGCCTCAGGGAAACGTTGGTAATCCTGCTTTAAAATCTCCAGAGTATCCATTGATGTCCTCATGATTGAGTTGGTAACAAGTTATTCAGTAACAATTTCGATGCGTTGATTTGCCTGTTCATCCGCTCCGGGTAAAGGTTGTGTCGCGCCATAGCCCACCACCACCCAGCGATATTCCCCTGGCACTTGGGCTTGGAGATACAGTTTGGCGGCTTCGGCTTGGAGAAAGGAGCGTTCTTCCGCTTTGACTTGTCCTTTGGCGGCGGCATGTCCGGCAATTTTGATGGTTTTACCCTGCATCTGTTGGAGGTCGATGGCGATCGCATCTAAGATATCCTCCGCCGCAAGGGTAAGCTGTCCACCCTGATCAAACAGCACAGCACTAGGCAAGGTGATTTTGAGGTTATTCGTGGCAGTGGGCTTCACTGCTGGTGACGGTAATGTGGGTAAATCTTCAGGATTCTCCGCCAATAATTCTGTAAGGTTAGCGAGACGACCAGCAAGATCACCACTTTGGGGGTCTAATTTTAGTTCTGTCTCTAACTTTTGGGTACGCCCAATCAACACCTGGAGTTGTTCCTGAATGCCTTGGATTTCCTGTTCAATCGCGGCTTTATTTTCCTCCCTGAGGGTCGCCACGGTGGGATTTAGCACAGGTTTCTGGGGGGCAACAGTCGGGTTTTTGGTCTGCCATAGACGTAGGAACAAGGGCGAACGGGGATCACTGGCTGGTGTTAAATGTCCTGCCATCATGCCCAGGGCGATCGCCCCCGCAGTAAACCCAGATAACACCACAATGCGTAAAACAAAGACGATGATCCATTTTGTTACGGAAGAACGGCGAACCGTTGACGGAGTAGGGGGTTGAGGCGAAGATGAACTCACGGTAATAATCGTAACGGACAAAGAAGGTCAAAGAAACTTTACAGCCATTGTAATGCCCTTCTGAAATTCCCCCATAATTCCCGTCGTAATTGCGCCATACTCCCCCAAAGTTTTTCCGCCAGACCTCTTGGGCTTTTTGCAACCATTTCTCCCCGAATCATCATGTCGATGTCTGCGTCCCATCCCGATCTGATCAGTGACCCCCTGAATAGCCCCTTTCCCATTCCCTGGCAATGGATTCTCAACACCCAAGCGGCGGTTTCTGCTGGCAAACATTCAGGCAGTGAACTCTATCGCAGTCCTTCGTTATATGATCCCCAAAAGCAATTTGCTGCCTACTGTCGGGTACGGTTGCAACTAAAACCTGTCGCCTATGAAAGTCGCGTCACGAGTACGCTGTTTATTGAAAATTTGCAGACGGGGACACTCCATACGGTGATTGCGCGATCGCCCCTTGCCCCCCATCCCTTTCAACATAACGATATCGTCGATGCACCGGGGATTATCTCGTTACTGATGCCGATCTCCTGGTCAGCCGATGGCAAAAAATTACTCGGACGACAGTTTGAAGGCTTTTTAGGTAGCTCCGAGATCACCGATTACGGCGTGATTTGGCATAGCGAAACCCAAGAAACCCTCACCCTCGCCCCCGATGCAACTATTGGCTACACCCATGCCATTCTCCTGGGTTGGAGTGAGCAGCAGCCGGATAATATTCTCTTTCAGGCGGGCTGTATGGGGGATGACCATTGGCACATTTGGGCGATCGATCCGGCGGGAAATACCTCCCTCGCCAAGGGGGATCAAGGGGTTGCCTATGGGGAAATGAGTTCTAATGCTTGGTCGGGTAGTAGTTCGAGATTTGACGAGAAATCTAACATTTGATTTCAACTTGCCCAGAAAATCTGGCGATCGCCCCCAAGCCCTTTTACACTGACTAAAAACTATATAAAGATTTTTATCGAAACCTGATATGACACAGTTTTGGTCAGATATTGCCCCCCAAGCCTACTTTTGGTTTAAAGCACTTCACATCATTGGCGTTGTGGTCTGGTTCGCCGGACTTTTTTATTTAGTACGTTTGTTCGTCTACCATGCCGAAGCGGAAAAGGAACCGGAACCCGCCAAGAGCATCCTGAAAAAGCAATACGAACTCATGGAGAAGCGTCTCTACCACATCATTACCCAGCCCGGTATGTTTGTGACCGTGACCATGGCGATCGGCATTATCTCCACCGAACCCGGCGTGATGAAATCCTGGTGGCTCCACGCCAAACTCGCCCTCGTTGCCCTGCTGTTGGTGTACCACTTTTACTGCGGCAACATCATGAAAAAATTGGCAGCGGGAACCTGCGCCTGGTCAGGACAACAATTCCGCGCTCTCAATGAAGCCCCCACCCTCCTGCTCGTCACCATCGTGATGTTAGCCGTCTTTAAAAATAGTTTGCCCCTCAACTGGACAGGTGGTTTAATTTTGGCGCTGATTGTCTTTATGGCAGCCGCGATCCAGCTCTACGCGAAAAAACGCCGCAACGACCAAGCAAAACTACGCGCCGCCCAAACCCAAGTCGCCACCGAACTGGTTTCCAATCCCTAGTCATTCATCGTTAGGGCTATTTGTTCTGCCCAATAGATTCTATTTAGGGTTAGAAATTCGCCATTCCATAAACCCAGTTATAAATACAGTCATAAGTAAATATTGCAATATTTATTGCCTCTAGCCCCTTACGGTTGGAGGCTTTTTCGTTGTTTCTCAGTATTGTCGATAATGACTACGACAAAATACGTATTTTTGGCGAAAAAAGAACTTTTTAGTCGATTTCTCAGGCATTATTTGGGCATAACCCCTGGATTAATTTGGCATCTACCTTCTAATGCGGCTATGAAATTTCGACAGTACTATGCGCTTTGTTTGCTTTCCTTTGGAGCTGTTGGCTTCTTTGCGCCCATGCTGCAGCCTAGTCCTGTGATGGCACAAACGAGTTCCCGTAACCTAGAGGTGACGCGAATTGTCGGGTCGGTCACTTTTTTAAATTCCCCCACAAGGCTCAAGGTGGGCGATCGCCTAACGCAGGTCGGACAAGGCATTACCACGGGGGCACGCTCCACCGCCCTATTACAGCTAGATGATGCCATTGGCGCGGTCAACGTCGCCGAACAAACGAGCTTTACGATTAGGGAATTGAGCACCACCAGCAATGGCGGCAAGGTGACAATCCTCGAAGTTAAAAGGGGTCAAATCCGTGTCAACGTGAGGACTTTTAGCAATCCCCAATCCCGTTTAGAAGTTAGAACCCCCGCCGGAGTTGCTGGGGTGCGGGGTACAGATTTTGGGGTCGCAGTCGGCAATGATGGACAAACAAATGTGATGACCCAAGAAGGCATAGTGGGGGTCACGGGTGCTGGGGAAACGGTGGGGGTGCAAGAAGGATACGCCACCATTGTTGTGGAAGGGGAAGCCCCAACTGAGCCAAGACCGATCTATGAAAATTTACAGGTCACTTTAGCTTCTGCCCGCTGGGATTCCGCCAAGAGAAGCTGGCAAGTGATGGGGATGACGGATCCGTTTAATTTTGTCTGGATCAATGAGCAGCAGGTGCAGGTGGCAGAAAATGGCTCGTTTACTTTGAATTATCCGGATATTCCCCGTGATGTACAGAGTGTGCTGGTGTTAACGCCCCTTGGTTCGACAAAAACAATCTATACTTTCATTCGCAATGATCCGTTCCCTATCCAATTAGAGGGCGATCGCCCTGACTTTATCGAGGATCAGAAAAAATTTCAGCCTTTTTACAACAAGTTGCTTTGTCTGTGACATGGACTCATCAGTAATACATTCCGAATAAACCCAATCTATTAACCAGCAACCTTTACGGTAGAACACATACTTTTACTTAGCTTTTTGTTGAAATGTGAACTTCTCAGGCATGATTTAAGAAGCATCGCACTTAATAAACTGCATAGACCAATGAATGACAGGGCTTTTTTTGCTGCATCCTACCTTGCCTTCACTTCTATCTTTGGTGTGCCATTAATTTTTGCACCCCAGGTAGCAGTGGGTCAGTCTAGCCAGACAACGGTTCGCTATCTCAATGTGCAACGGGTCATCGGCAATGTGACTTTCCGCAATTCTTTGAAGCCAGTGAAAGCGGGCGATCGCCTCACGAACATCGGACAGGGAATTTCGACCGGGGCGAACTCCAGTGCAGTCCTCACGATGGATGTTGGCGTTGGCACAGTGAATGTCGCAGCAAATACCAATTTCGTCATTAAAGAATTAAAAACCACAGCCAATGGCGGCAAAGTTACATTACTCGAAGTGAGCAAAGGACAAGTGCGCATTGCCCTTCGACCCTTTAGCAATCCCCAATCACGGTTCGAAGTTCAGACTCCCGCAGGCATTGCCGGGGTCAGGGGCACAGAGTTTGGTGTATTGGTTGCGGATGATGGACAGACCAATGTTTTAACCAATACAGGCTCAGTGGGGGTCACTGGTGCAGGGGAAACCGTCGCGGTAGATGCGGGTTATGCGACGATTGTGGCGATGGGTCAAACGCCGCTGCCCCCCAGACCCACCCAGGATGATCTTTACCTGGAAGTCTATCCAGCGGAATGGTTTCCGGATAATGGCTGGACAGTTTTTGGGAAGGTGAATCCGTTTAATTTTGTGTGGGTCAATGGCAAACAGATTCCTGTGATGGAAGATGGCAGTTTTTTCCTAGCCTATGGTGATGTTCTCCCCACAGAGATGCAGGCGATTCGGGTGCTCACACCTCTAGGTCAAACCAAAATGATCTTTACGCTCTTACGAGATGATCGTCCTTCGTTAGAATTAAGGGGCGATCGCCATGAACTTTAAACAGAACTGGCGGCAGAATTTTAAAGATAAGCACTGGCTCCTGTTGGGGACTGCCATCGGTTTAGGCTGTGCACTCCTCTGGCAAGTGGGCACTTGGAAACCCCTGGAACGATCTGCCTACAATACCCTCATGCGATCGCAGACATTGCCCATTTTCCCGCAACGCCAGTGGGATAATCGGATTGCGGTGATTGCCATTGATGAGGCGAGTATTCGGGAATATGGTCGTTATCCCTGGAGTCGCAATCATTACGTTGATCTGCTGACCCAATTATCCTTTGCCCCCCCGGCAGCCATTGGTTTTGATGTGATTTTTAGTGAGCCGACGGAACAGGATGCGACCCTCGCCCAGGAAATGCAGTTCGCAGGCAATGTGGCGATCGCCCAGGCAATTGATCGCGAGATGCAGCCCATCGAAGTGTTACAGGAATTTACGGATGTTGCTCGCCTTGGTCATATCGTGGCACGTCCCGACCCTGACAGCATTATTCGCAAGGGCATTACCTATATCGGCGATATGCCTTCCCTCAGCGTGGCGATGTTACAAATTTACCAGGACACCGTGGCGCAAACCCTCACTGCCCCAGGGGAGGCGATCGCCCCGATCCAGGTGACGCTACCGGAACCTGTTGCGGCGGGGGAGGAAGGATGGGAATGGTTGCATTGGAAACGCCCTAGTGTTGATTTTCCGACCTATTCCTTTAGCGATGTGGCGGAGGGTCGTCTGGAACCAGATGTATTTGCGAATAAATTGGTGCTGGTGGGGATTACGGCAACGGGTTTTGATCCGATGGAAACGCCGTTTGAACTGACTCCCCCTTCGGCGGCGGTCTATCTCCATGGGGCAATGTTGGATAATTTTCTCACGGATTCTTTTCTGCGGCGATCGCCCAATTTACTGACTTTAGTGGGACTGATCTGTTTAGCTCCGGCAACAATGTTGAGCTTGATACCGCAAAATTTACGGGGTCGTCTTGCCTTCCTCTGTCTGGCGTTGGTGAAGTAGAAGAGGAAAGATAGAATTGAAGAAAAAATGAACTGTCC
>JBIKYI010000531.1:0-2800 GCA_044355355.1 Limnothrix sp.
GTGTTGTTTCTGCTTCGATGAGGCTGTTGTAGGTTTTGCTTTGCTGAGTGCCTGTTGTGCCAATTTTACCGAAACGGGTGATCACAGTAGTCTGATCGAGGGTGAGTTCGTAGAATTTATGGGATTGCTCGGTGACGCATTCGAGATAATAGATCATCACAGATGTCCTACTCTGCGGTTTATCTTTATTGTAATGATGAGTGATTACTTTGATTTTAGAAATATAAATTAACTGTTTGATTTGAGTATTTTGCTGAAATTATTTTTATTCTTCTTCTGGAAAAATGGCGATCGCCTTTAGTTGCACATAATAATTGCTATAGTCGTTTCGGTTAAGTTTGAGAATTTTTGATCCCTCCGCCTTCGGCACCTCCCTTAGAAAGGGAGGCAATGATTGTCTAGTTTTTATTTGGAATGACCATAATTTAAAAAAGGTCATTAAATCAAAACATTATCAGCCATAACGTTCTTGGGAGACTTTCTTTAATTCGCGATATTGACCTATCGGGTTGCTGATGTTTTTTCTCAAGTCTGATGAAACTTAACCCTCTCCTTCTTTGCAAGCTTTTTGTCCTGTATTGAGAGCGCAGATCTTTAAAGCACTTGTAAATCTTTAAAGCAACGACGTGTCAATTCGAGTCGAGCGTTAGCATCTTGCTGATTGCGAATATCGATATTTGTAGCAAAAAAGTAAACATTATCGCCTTTTTCTACATAACCAACATACCAGCCAATATTTTGGACAGAATCATTCTCAAAACCAAACCAACCAGTTTTTGCTCTGATCGTATATTCTGGTGTTTTTTCATTAATCATAATATCTTTGACTATGCCAACAGTTCTTTCAGAAAATGGCAATTCATTCTTGTAAAGATGGCGCAAAAATTGAACTTGTTCTTGGGGGGTAATTTGCAATTTTCCATTGAGCCAAAATTGATCAATATTTTCTTTTTCCCCAATAGTTTGATTGCCATAATCGACTTTGGTGAGCCATTCTTGCATCCGATCATAACCGACACGACGCGCAAGAACTTGATAAAACCAAACAGCAGAAAGCTTATAGGATTCTCTTAAATTTAAGTCCCGATTCCATGTTGGCAAAGTCCTGGAAATGCCGTCCCAAGTCAGTAGAGCGAGTTCGTCTGTAATCACACCAGTGTCTAGGGCAATTAAGGAATTTAAAATTTTGAATGTTGAAGCTACTGGAAAATTTGTTTGATTTCGTTGTGGGTTATGTTGATAGGTACGATTATTGTTTAAATCATGAATTAAAATTGAACCTTCAATATTTAGCTCCCGAAAGTGTCGCCCAAAATCAATATTTTGAGTAGAAGTCAGTGGCGTTAAGTCCTTCACTGCTGACTTTGGCAAGGTTAATACTGGTAATATTGTCTGCCATAGGATTAAAGTTGTACAAATTGACGCAACAAGAATAAGGCTTAAAAAGTGAATGATTCGGTTCATCGGTCTTCAATGACGATCGCTAAATTCTCATATTAAATGAAGATGGCGATCGCCTCCCCATATTGCTACAGAAAGGCGATCGCCAATTAACTCTTCAAGTTACTGTTAACTATTAGAAATAACAGCTAGAAATTAAACGTTTAGATATTCCTGGAGAGGCTTCACATCAAGGGGATGCTCCTGGAGCGAACGAATTGCCGAAACCGTTGCCCGTGCCCCTGCGAGGGTGGTGATAATCGGTAACTTATAATCCAGCGCAGTGCGACGAATCATCCGACCATCGGTTTGGGATTCCTCACCGGAAGGCGTATTGATGATGAATTGAATCCAGTTGTTCTTCATCCAATCCACCACGTGAGGGCGACCTTCATGGAGTTTGAGCACGAGTTCCACATCCTCAATGCCATGTTCCATCAGGACTTTGCGTGTACCGGAGGTGGCAACAATGCGGAAGCCCAACTCAATGAGATCCTTCACCACAGGAACCGCCGCCGCCTTATTCCGATCATTCATCGAGATAAAGACAGTACCCTCGGTGGCAAGTTGTACCCCAGCGCCAATTTCTGCCTTCGCAAACGCCTTACCGAAGTCCACATCAATGCCCATCACCTCACCAGTAGAGCGCATTTCGGGACCAAGTAAAGTATCGGTTCCCTCAAATTTATTGAAGGGCAGCACAGCTTCTTTCACTGCTACATGCTTGGGGATAATCTCGCCGTCAATGCCCAGTTCATCCAGGGTTTTGCCGGACATCACCAGAGAGGCAATTCTCGCCAAAGGACGACCTGTTGCTTTGGAGACGAAGGGCACGGTGCGAGAGGCGCGGGGATTGGCTTCGAGGATATAGACTTGGTTGTCTTTAACTGCGTACTGAATGTTCATCAAACCCACCACCTTCAAGGTTTGGGCGAGTTTGATTGTCCAAGTGCGAATGGTGCTGATTACTTCCTCTGGTAGGGAAATGTAGGGCAGGGAACAGGCGGAGTCGCCGGAGTGAATCCCGGCTTCTTCGATGTGTTCCATGATGCCGCCGATGACGACTTTGCCTGTTTTGTCGCAGAGGGCATCGACATCGACTTCGATCGCATTTTCGAGGAATTTATCGACCAAGATGGGGTGATCGGGTTCGACCTGGACGGCGTAGACCATGTAGTGGGCGAGTTCTTCGTCAGAATAAACGATTTCCATGGCGCGACCACCGAGGACGTAGGAGGGGCGTACAACAACGGGGTAACCAACGCGGTTGGCGACGATTTGGGCTTCGTGGTAGTCCCGGGCGATGCCGTTGGCGGGTTGGAGGATTTCGAGTTCGTGGAGGATTTTCTCGAAGCGTTCG
>JBIKYI010000042.1:0-10338 GCA_044355355.1 Limnothrix sp.
TTATTGATCGAGAGAATCGCGGAAATAGGCGATCGTTTTTTCCAGACCTTCAGCCAAAGGAACGGTCGGTTGCCAATTATTCAAATAGGTTTTGGCACGGGTGATATCCGGTTGACGTTGCTTCGGGTCATCCTGGGGTAAAGGTTCAAAACTCACCTGGGCATCGGGGTTTACCATCTGTTGAATTGTTTCAGCTAACTCTAGGATAGTGTATTCATCGGGATTGCCGAGATTTACGGGGCCAATAAAATCCCCATTCATCAGGCGAATAAACCCTTCAACGAGATCGCTAACATAACAAAAACTACGGGTTTGGGAGCCATCACCATAAACAGTGAGGGATTTTCCTTGCAGAGCCTGGACGATAAAGTTACTCACCACACGTCCGTCATTGGCTAGCATTCTGGGACCATAGGTATTGAAAATCCGGGCAACGCGAATATCCACATTATTGGAACGGTGGTAGTCAAAGGCGAGGGTTTCTGCCATGCGCTTCCCCTCGTCGTAACAGTTGCCACAAAAAGCAACCCGACCATGGCGACGCACAAGCACCACATGGTTTTTGACATTGACACAGTAGACGTTGCCCTTATAAAAAACCTTCTCCGGTTCAACCAAAGCCGCATCCTTTGCCACACGAATGTTTACACGGTATAAGTCCCGTCCCACCGCATGGGACACAACAGAAGCCGCAAACCCGCAACGTAAGGCTAATTCTTGTACATCGTCCGCCAGTTGCTTCGACTTGGAATAGTAGGTGAAACAATCGCCCCTTTGAGAGCCATCACCCATGATCAGTGCATCTAACAGAATCCGTGATTGCCGTGGCGACAGTTGCAGATATTCGCGAGGAATATACTTATCTCCTGATTTGCCCAGGGGCAGCAACATCTCAGCGAGTTGTTTACTGCAAATCCTAAACTGATGGTGATCGGAATCAAAGTACTTGAAACCAAGGCGGGTTAAGCAATTTGCAATTTGGGTACGTCCGGTGGGGTCTTCCTGGGCAATGAGGATATTGTAGTCAGCAATATCGTAATCGCAGCCATTCACGACCCGCACACGACGACGCACATGGGTGCAGCCTTCTGATAAGTAATAGCCCAGAAACTCTAACCAATCGTCCATTCTGACGGGTTTGAGGTGAACTTTGGCGTTTCTTGGGGGTGGGGCAAAGGTAAAAGTATCAATTTCTTGTCCTGGAAATTCTGCGCCTGTGATCACTTTCCAAGAATGCCAATGACGGTCTTCGTCTGCCTGGAGGAATTTCAGTTTTCCGGTTTTACTTCTGACATACATTTTGTGATTTGGGGTCACGCAGAGGTCAAATTTGCTGTTATTGAACCGTAGGAGATGTCCGATGAAGGGTTGGACGAGATGTTCATCGGGGACGTGGTATTCGACTTGATGCTCTGGGTTGAGGGTCGCGACTTTTTGGTGGGGTTGTAGTTGGGGGAAGGGAACCCAGCCGGATTCGGTCAGGATTTCGGTCTGGTCGTCGTAACAGGATCGAATGCCAATGGGGTTAACGTTGCCCCAGTAGGTTTCTGGTTGGGGATGGACATCGGGATCGCCGTAAACTTCTGAGGTGGAGGCGAGGAAAATTCTGGCTTTGACGCGTTTGGCTAGACCCAGCATGTTGAGGGTTCCCATTACGTTGGTTTTAACGGTTTTGATCGCGTTGTATTGGTAATGGACGGGGGAGGCGGGGCAGGCGAGGTGGTAAATTTGGTCAACTTCGAGGCGAATGGGTTCGGTGATGTCGTGGCGGAGAAGTTCGAAGTAGGGATGACCAATCCATTTAATAACGTTACGTTTGCGTCCGGTGTAGAAATTATCTAGGCAGATAACTTCGTGATCCGCTTCCATGAGGCGATCGATAAGGTGGGAACCAAGGAAACCAGCTCCCCCCGTGACAAGGATTCTCATACCAACTTCTGGGTTAAACGCTAAAGGGCTTTCCCTAAAATTAGCGAGGGATCGGGATTCTGTCTAGCCATCGAGTTCGCCTTCGAGGACTGTGGCGATCGCCTGTCGGGTATTTTCTTGAAATTCGCGTACATTGACTTGGTTAAGCACAAAAATTGCGCAGATCATTCCCAATGCCTGGAGAGCGAAGGCTGAACTATAGGCAAGGAGTGGGGTCTGGAAGATAGCTCGACCGATATCGAGGATAACTCCACCTAATAATGTGGCGATCGCCCGGGACATTGCCTGAGCCAAAGCCCAAGTGCCGATGAAGGCACCAGCCGTCTCCGCAGCGGTCAAATCCAGCATGAGGGTAATGGAGCCAACCGTGCCAATCCCCGTCGCTGTACCGAATAGCACAAGGGCATATTGCAAAATTTTGGGCTGTTGGGTGAACCCTGCCAGAATAATCAGGGAAAAACAAGCGGCAGTGAGAATGCAACCCAGACGGGCGGTATTTTTTTTGCCGATGCGGGGTACAACGAGGAAACCTGTGGCACTGTAACCCAGGAGAATGCCCATACCCCAATAGGAATTCAGCAAAGTCGTTTCGCCGATGGACATGCCGAACACTTCGCCACCATAGGGTTCTAGCACTGCCTCCTGCATAAATAAACTGATGGTAAAGATCACCAAAAAACTAAAGAAAATGGCGGTTTGTCTGCTACTGGTGACAATTTTGAGGGATTCGGCAAAGGTAATTTGGTCTTCGCGGGTGCTCGAGACATTGCGCTGATTGAAGCGGGAATATTTACGTTCGATGCCTAATGTGCCCAATAGTCCCATGCCAAAGGCGATCGCCGGGACGATGAGAAAGAGGGAATTGATGGGCGCTTGCAGATTATCAATGGGGGTATTAAGTAATTTTTCCCCTTGGCTGATCAGCGAACCCACATTCGCGCCGAGGACAATGCCGGATTGCTGGACTTTTTTCAGGAAAATACTGCCGCTAATGCCACCAACAACCACCCCAAAGAGCAACATTGACCAAACGATCGCCACAATTTTCGAGCGGGTTTTCTCCTCGGAAATATCCACCAGCAGGGCAGTAAAGGGCGTAGAACTGGCGCTGAGGGTTAACCCATAAAAACCTAATACCGCACCGAGGGCGATCGTCCAGAGGGTGATTTCCCCAGACCAAGCCCAGCCGCCATTGGCCTGGACAAGGGCTGCCATTTTCCAGATAATTTGCACCGCCACAAAGACCGATGTGCCAAATAACAGCGTCCCGATCCAGACATAGCCGCTACGGTGGAGATTAAAGAGTTTGCGGCGATCGGACAGTTGCCCAAAGAAAACCCTAGCGGGAGCCATAAATTGCGGCACAGCCAAGGCTCCGGCGGTCACGGTGGCAGGAATATCCAATTCGCTAATCATGACGCGATTCAGGACAGCCAGTGTCAACACCGACATTAAGCCCAAACCCATGTTAAATAGCCCCAGGCGCAACATGGTGGGCAGACCCACGGCGGGTAAATTTGGGATGGAGGATTGGGGTAGCTCGGAGGTGGTCATAGGGCGATCGCCATTAAAAACATCAATGCAAAACGTTTCGGTTAAACATCCATATTCTAAAACCCATTCGCTCTCGGTGCTGTTTGAATAGGACGTTCATTGCTAAATCTCATCCACTTCAAAGGCGGCTTCTAGATATTCTTCTAAAATAAATTGTTCAATACATGGTTCTGTCTGGTGGCGATCGCCTTGATGGGAAACCAGAGCAACATCAAAGCGACAACCATAGTTTTCATAGGCGGGAAATTCTGCTAAAAATTGCAACGCAGTCTTAATGATTTTGCGTTGTTTGCTCGGTGTAATGGCGAGGATTCCCTGTTGATCTAAACTGCCTGGACGACGGGTTTTGACTTCCACAAAAGCAACTATTTTGGTGATGGGATCATAGGCAACTAAATCTAATTCACCCCAACGACAATGCCATTGTTCCGCAAGGATTTGCCAGTTTTTTTGGAGTAAATAAGCCTTGACAAAATTTTCGCCGAGGTTGCCTAGGGCTGTGGTATTAGCATTAGCCTTCACTTTACGAATGGGACGGGGTTTATTCATCTGGTTATGATCGAGGCTGGTTTAGTTCAAACTTATCTAGCTTATCTAGAGTTAATTGAGAACTGATTCAGAACTTGTTCACCACTAATTTCGAACTAATTTTGAACTTATCCAGGGCAAATGGTGCATAGCAAATCATGACAGATCAGGGGACTGTGCCGAAGGTTGGGGCGGTGTGGTTGGTGCTGCTGTTGGGAGTTCTAGCGGTTTCAACGGCGGCAATTTTTATTCGTCTAGCGATGGCGAGTGCGGGGGCGCAGGGGATTGGGTTTAGTATTTTCCTGGCAGCGACGAGGCTCGGTTTGGCTGCTTTGGTGCTGATTCCCATTTGGGGCGAGATAGCGCGGGTGGAATATTGTCGTTCTGCCTATGGCTATGCGATCGCCGCCGGGGTGGCATTGGCACTGCATTTTTCCCTGTGGATTAGTTCACTGTCGTTTATTTCCATTGCGGCTTCCACGAGTTTGGTAACGACGAATCCCATCTGGGTGGCTTTGATTGCCTGGTTCTGGCTGGGGGAAAGACTGACGCGGCGGATGGTGTGGGGCATTGGGCTGGGGGTGTTGGGCAGTTTGTTGGTGGCTTGGGGCGATGGGAGTAGTAGCGGGGACATCGCTGGGACAAATGCTGCGCCCTGGCTGGGGTCTCTATTGGCGTTGGTGGGTTCTTGGTTGGTGAGTTTTTACCTGCTCTGGGGACGGGAGGCACAAAAACGGGGCTTGACGCTGCAACATTATGTGGCGATCGCCTATTCCACTGCGGCTATTTTGCTCTTACCGTTGCCCTTGTTGTTCGGCATTCATTATGTTGGTTATCCCCTGGCGACCTATGGTTATATCGCAGCAATGACGGCGATCGCCCAGTTATTTGGACATACCAGTTTAAATTGGGCAATGCGTTGGTTACCGCCCGTCGCAGTGACTTTAGTGATTCTCCTCGAACCCATCGGCTCCAGTCTACTCGGCTTCATTTTTCTGGGGGAAATACCCAGTTTGTCGGTTATTTTGGGAGGCAGCATTATTTTCCTGGGCGTGGCGATCGCTGTTTTGCCGACCCGCACATCTTCCTCATCAGAAATAAAAAAATAAAGTCTATGGATTGACCTATTACCATTCTTTTTTATCCAGAAATGCCCGCCGAAAATTCTATTTTGGCAGAACTCTGTCAACATCTCGGCTATCGCATTACCAACAATCCCAGCGCACCCTTTGATGTTGCCTTTAAATATTTTGATGCCACCTTTTTTACCCTAGATTTATTAGAAGTTTTAGAGAGCATTCTCGATGATGTCATTAATGTCCGGAGTCTAGACATTAGCAAATACACCATTGGTGTCGTGTTTCGCAATATTTTTGGCTACCCCCTCAACCTTGACCCCTGTCAGCATAACGGTCAAATCCTCAAAAAGTCTAATATTAATGCCCTCTGTGACGGTGAAATTATTACTACACCCATCACCAAAAATGAATGTGATCAAGATGCTGCGTATCAAAAATTAATCGATAATACAATCCCTGAAACTGATGAAGTGATGGATTATTCTGTGCCCATTCACAATGGCATGATCCCTTTGGTCTATCAAAAATATCGCCCCCTTGGTACTCGTTTTCACAGTGCAAATACCCGTGTTGAAATGAAAGAAACAACAGATATTTTTACACCAGAAGAAATCACTAATCTCATTCAATTTGCGCAAAAAATAGGACTTGAATATGGTGACCTCGACGTTTTACGAGATCGACAGAATGGCAAAATTTATATTGTCGATGCAAACAATACGCCTTGGGATTCTACGGCGATATTTAATGAGGAGGAAAAGCAAAATTTATTCGAGCGATTAAGTCAAACCTTTGCGCCTTTAATTGCCAGTAAGCTCTAAAAAAATTCAAAGTATGGAAACTTAAAATAGACAGAAAAGCTCCTGAAATCAGTTGTTGTCTCAACTTTGTGGGACTTAGAGGATCTGATGACAGGAGGTTATAGTTCTGACTTTTGTCTACTTTTTATTTGCGCCAACGGTTTAAATAAAATTCACCGATATTCGTGACGGTGTTTGCCTGACTTGCTTGAGTCTCTAAGACCTGGAGGCGATCGCCTAGGGCATGGTAGCGACTTTCTAACTCAGCATAGCGACCCTTCGACTCGGTGAGTTGTGCCTGGGCAGCTTGCACAGATTGCTGTTGGGCAGCGATTTGCGCCTGTAGACTTTGAATTAACTGCTGTTTGGCGTTTAATTCAGTCTGTAGTTGCGCGATCATCCCGACCTGTTGTCGCAATTCCTGGACAAGGCTCTGGGCTTTTGCCAACTCACTGTTGAGGTTATCTTTCTCAGTATTGACCTGTTGCAATTGAGCTTTGAGGGTCTGCTGTTGGGACTCGGCGGCGGCGAGTTGTGTCTTCAGTTCTGCCTGTTGCTCCTGAGCTTGGCTGAGTTGTTTTTGTTGGCGATCGCCCTCCTCTTTTGCCTTAGCGAGTTGTGCTTCTAGTTGTGCTAAGGTCTCATCCTGAATCTTCTGTTGGGCAACATCTTTTGCCAAACTAGAGACACGACTGTATTGCTCCTGGAGTTGATTTTCGAGGGTGGCATTTTGCTCCCGTTCGGTTTTCACTTGGGCTTCTTTTTGTGCCAACTCCTTCTGGAGGTCTGCGACTATTTTCGCCTGTTCTTTCTCCCGTTCTGTCTGTTGTTTGACTAATGCCTCAAGACGCGACTCAGTGTCTTTGATTGTCTGGGTTAGATCGGCAATTTTTGTATCTTTTGCAACGAGTTCTTGTTTCGTTTTTTCGGTATCAATAGCTAATTTTTGAGGTGGCGCAACTGGTTGTTTTAAAACGGGTTTATTTTGGGCAATTTGTGTCTCAAGCTCTGCAATTTTTTTTGTTTGTTCAGTAATTTGAGTCTGTAAAGATTCCGCCTGAGCAATCTGCTGATTTTGCTCGGCAATTTTTGCTTGTAATTCTTTCACTAAATCCGATTCTGAGTCTGCTACTGTGGCGATCGGTTTTGTGCTTTCTGCTAATACTTCATCTAATACTTCAATTTTAACCTGGGCAGAGGCAGTATCGCCCTCTGATGGGGTCAAGGCAATATTTTTAACGGCTTCTGGGGCTGTGATCGCGACTTTTCCATGGAGCAGACTTTCAACAAAGGCGGAGCGAGAAAACCCAGACTTTTGCGACATTTCCGCAAGGTATTCACAGGCTTGGGATGTGAGAGAAAGAGTGAGGGAAGTTTTGCCTGTAGTCTTACGTTTTTTCTTCACCATATAGCTTGCCTCAAAAATTACTGCAATTAATTATTGCGATCACTAACTATAAAATAAGGATCAATGTACTGTAAAGTCACCTATGCATTCATAATACTTTACGTAAAAAGCCTTCTTTTGTCAGGATGATCAGTGCAGGATTGTTTTTCCTATTATTTTATTTTGATTTTATTTTTGCTTGTTCTGTTGCTCAGATGTTTATCACAATTCCTATTAATAATTGAGCTATAACTTAGTCATAACTAGTCATAACTAGTCATCACTCGTGATCACTTAAGGTTGCCCATTGGACATCTTGCCACCGAGTCTCGTCGGTTGCTGATAGATTTTTTTGAGGGTATTGATGTCGGCAGCGGTAATGGTTGCGTTTTGGTTGGTTTGGGCGCTGTAGAGGGCATCCTGGGG
This sequence comes from Limnothrix sp., assembly GCA_044355355.1. Classification (GTDB taxonomy): domain Bacteria; phylum Cyanobacteriota; class Cyanobacteriia; order Cyanobacteriales; family MRBY01; genus MRBY01. The sequence goes on from JBIKYI010000042.1 coordinate 7,704, forward strand.
ATCTAGGCTATGTCCCCAAATGCCGAGGGCGTGACCGAGTTCGTGGCGGGCGGTGCGTTGGGTGGCGATCGCACTTTGGTGGGGGCTGAGTTTGACAGTCATGTGATGGTGCAGTTCGTTGCTGGCATCGAGGTAAAACCGATAGGTGGTTTCGGCGTTACGGGCGAAGCTATAGGTGCGTTTGCCTGTGACCGGATCAGTGCTGGTTTGGGGTGGGGGGGCAACCCGCTGGAATTCAATATCGGCGGCTTCTGGGGTCTCGACCATCACCAAGGGTAGATAAGCAGACCATGCGGCGATCGCCTGATCCACTGCCTGTTGCCAGCGTTGTTGTTGGGCTTGGGCATTGGGACTCGCGGCTTCATCGATCGCTGGACGATAGATTTTCACAGGCAATTCTGACCAAACGAGATAACCCAACACAGACGGTTGAATCTCCGCAAAATAATCGCGATCATCCGTCGCTGACCAATTCGCTAGGGTTATAGGTAAGGGATAAACCGTCGCTGCGGGGAGTTTTGCCGCTAAATTCTCGTCTAATGGCTGCCCTTGAACGCCCATAACGCCAATACCTAGGGCGATCGCCAACCCCAACAAAAAACGCCACCCAAGCAGGTAGCGTCGCCGTACAGATAAAAAATGAGCCATACAAAACTCTTCAGAATTATGGTTTTGATTCGCCTTGATGATTGCTCTGATGATAATTGTCCAAGTATTGTTCCAATGACCGTTCAGTTAATTTAATTAATTATTGTCCAGTCACAGGCGTTAACCAGCCCGCACTAAAAACAACAGTCAAGCTCATAAAGGTAATGCAAAGAATCCAAGTAATGCGGTTCAGGGCAGTTTCCGCACTCTTAGTACTGCTAAACATTTGTGCCTGACCACCGATACCCCCCAAACCATCCCCCTTAGGGCTATGGAGCAGCACCAACAGGATTAAACCAATCGCCGAGGCAATCCAAACAACTTGCAGAATAGTTTCGATCATAGGGGTAATTCGATAATTCGTTCAATATCAATCGAGATAGATAATACAGATTCCTAGGATAACCGATTTAGCTTCTGCTAGAAACCGCATAGGGAGCTGCCGTAATGAGGGATTCTCCAGACATTTCTTTCGGTTTTTCGATGCCGAGAATCTCCAAAATGGTAGGGGCAACATCCGCCAAACAACCATTTTCCCGGAGTTTTACATCTGCGCCATGACCCGCAATTTTACGTCCTTCCCCTTCAATGAGCATAAAGGGTACTGGGTTGGTGGTGTGAGCCGTCCAGGATTTGCCATTTTCATCTGCCATATATTCGGCGTTGCCATGGTCAGCGGTAATCAGTGCCGTGCCACCCGCCTTACAGATGGCACTCACCAGAGTTCCGAGGCAAGTATCGACAAATTCTACTGCCTTGGTTGCCGCTTCCATTTTGCCCGTGTGTCCCACCATGTCCGGGTTAGCATAGTTGATCACAATCATGCTGTAGATACCCTTGGCGATCGCCGCACAGGCTGCATCCGTCACCGCCTGAGCCGACATCTCCGGCTTTTGGTCATAGGTGGACACCTGGGGACTCGAAATTAATTCCCGATCCTCCCCTTCAAAGGGAACCTCTAGACCACCGTTAAAGAAATAGGTGACATGGGGATACTTCTCCGTCTCCGCAGTCCGGAACTGCTTCAGACCATTATCTGCAATCACTTCTCCGAGGATTTTGGTCAAATTTTGGGGTGGAAATGCCACTTCCACATCTAAATTTGCATCGTACTGGGTGAAGGTTAGGAACTTGATATCCTTGGGCTGACGACATTCAAAGCCATTAAAATTCGGATCCACAAATGCATAGGAAAGTTGACGGGAACGATCCGGGCGGAAGTTGTAGAAAATGATGGCATCACCATCGGCGATCGCCTTATCGGTGAGGCGCGTGGGCGGAATAAATTCATCAGTTCCCCCCTCGTCATACTGGGCTTGCAGTACTTCCTTAAAAGATCGGGGATCCACTGCGCCAATGCCAGTCATCACATCGTAGGCTTGCTTGACTCGATCCCAACGGCGATCGCGATCCATCGCAAAATAACGACCACTCACCGTCGCAATCTGACCCACGCCAAACTTATCGATATGCTCCTGGATCTGGGTAAGGTAGTTAATGCCTTCTGTGGTGTTTGTATCTCGACCATCGGTGATTGCATGGATACAAACATCACTGATGCCATTCACCTTAGCCAGATCGAGTAAGCCCAAAAGATGGCTGATGTGGGAATGCACCCCACCATCGGAACAAAGACCAATTAAATGTAATTTTTTACCTGCATCCCTAGTTTTTTGGCAGATATTGACGAGGGTTTCATTACGTAGAAAAGAACCATCTTCAATGGCATCGGAAATGCGGACTAATTCTTGGGGTACAACCCGCCCAGCCCCTAGGTTCAAGTGTCCAACCTCTGAATTACCCATTTGCCCATCAGGAAGACCCACTCGCTTCCCTGATGTATGGATCAACGTCGAGGGATATGTTTCGAAAAAAGCGTTCACATTAGGGGTTTTGGCTGCTGCTATGGCATTTGCCCTAGCATCTTTTCGGTAGCCCCAACCATCTAAAATTACGAGCACCACTGGGGAGACAGGGGCGTGCGCCA
>JBIKYI010000043.1:0-10325 GCA_044355355.1 Limnothrix sp.
CACTCCGAGTGAAGTATTCTTGCTGTCATCATCAGAACCTGTTGCACTTCAGATTTGAATTGGCGTTATAAAAAGATTAAATGGCAGGGTTGTCTCGTTTTAGCTAAATGTTTTAATGATGTTTTGATTGAAAAATAATTTTAATCAATGAGGAAATTATCTAAGCATTATAGATGACTCACTGGCTTTTCTAGGTAGCTAAAAAGTTTTGTCGGGATGCAAGGCGGGCTTTACCGGATGTCACCCAAGTTTGCAGGAACTCGATTTGTTCTTTGGCGGTACGGGCAAGGGGAATGATTTGGCTGGCGGCTTCGAGCACGTCATCGGTGGTGAAGTCGCGATTTTGGCTAAAGCCTAGGTGCATGGCTTCGATGAGGGTTTGTTCGATTTCTGCACCGGAAAAGTCGGGGGTTTCGTAGGCAAGGCGCTTGATGTCGTAGTTTTTGAGGTTGTGGGGACGTAGACGAGCGAGGTGGACGTTAAAGATTTCTTCTCGTTCGGTCTGGCTGGGTAAGCCGACGAAGAATAGTTCGTCGAAACGTCCTTTACGCAGGATTTCGGGAGGGAGGGTATGGATTTGGTTGGCTGTGGCGACGACGAATACGGGGCTTTGTTTTTCGGCAAGCCAGGTGATGAATGTGCCAAAAACGCGGCTGGTAGTACCACCATCGCCTTTACTGTCGGTTCCGGCAAAGGCTTTGTCGATTTCGTCAATCCAGAGAATACAGGGGGCAAGGGCTTCGGCGAGTTGGATCATTTGTCGGGTGCGGGATTCTGATTCGCCCACAAGTCCGGCAAATAAACGACCCACATCGAGGCGCAACAGGGGTAAGTGCCAATGGTGGGCGATCGCCTTGGCTGTCAGGGATTTGCCTGTGCCTTGAATGCCAGCGAGTAATAGTCCACGGGGATAGGGCAAGCCATACTCACGGGCTTGATCACTAAAGGCTCCCCCCCGGCGCAGTAGCCATTCCTTGAGGTTATCAAGACCACCGATATCGGTAATTTCTTCCTTGGCGGGATAAAAATCGAGGATCTGGGTCTGTTGAATCGATTGGCGTTTTTCTGCCAAGATTAATTCCACATCTTCGGCTTGGATCTCGCCGCCATTGGCTAAAATTTGGGTTAACACACGACGAATCCGTTCTAGGGATAAGCCTTGGGCAGCCCGGACGAGTTCATCCATCAGGGCGATCGCCGGGGTTTGACCAATGGATTGCAATAAACGCGTAATTTCGGCACGAATTTCCGCCGCATTGGGCAGAGGAAATTGCAAGATCGTCAAAACTTCTCGTAAATCCGCTGGGATATTAACCTCTGAGGCAATGATGACAATATTTTTCGGTTCTGATTTAAGGCGACGGGACAGATTACGTAATTTACGGGCAATGGAAATATCTTCTAAAAACCGCTGAAAATCGCGCAAAATAAACACACCACCGACATTTTGTGGCAATTTCTCGATAAATTCTAGGGCTTGTAAGGGATTACGCTTCCCTACACCATCAACATTCGGATTATCTTGATAGCCATCCACAAAATCCCAAATGTAAACATTACGATTGCTCAAGTCTGCCACACAGGCGGCGATCGCCATTTCTGCCCGCTCCTCTTCCAAGGTCGGGATATAAAGTAGCGGATAGCAAGCACGCAGTAAGAGTGTAAATTCTTCCCGAAAAGTCATGGGCATAAGGATCAAAGAATCACGAAAACGGGGTGAATTCAGCGGAAGTTGGCAGCAAAATGAAGCAAAGTAATGCATCAAATCAGCATAAGCTGCTAAGAAGGCAATTGCTGTTTAAGGTCGGCTAATTTTGCCCAACGGCTATCAATTTGAGGTTCCTCGGCACTGGCGATCGGATCCGCCCCAGGACAAGCCGCCGGGTCACAAACCTTGCGTAAAGGCATCTCTAAACAAAACTGCTCATATAACCAAGTTTCAGGATAAAAATAGCCACTCGGATCAAGGGATTCCTCCAAATCGTCCAGACTCACCTCCCGCTCACTAGGCAAATCCTCCACCTGGGCAGGGCTATGGAGCCAAATCAGTTCTGTTTTATCAACTTGTAGCCGCGTGTTGTAATTTTGCAGACAGCGATCGCAAGTTAAAGTCACAATCGTATTAGCCTGAGCCGTAATTTCAAGGTAGGTTTGGCGATGGGCAACGGTAATCTTACCTCTGACGGGGGTGAGGGTTTCTAAATCAGTGAGATTATCGTCAATTGTGAATTGCTCTTGTTGCTTGGGGGCCTTTAGCAAGCGGGGGATAAAAATGGATTCCATCACCTCAAAACTCCTTGATTTAGAGCGTTACAGACCTTATCGTACCGTACATTATCCACAAAAAAAGTGGGTCATTGCCCACCTTTACTGTTCTGCTTAAATTTTTGTCAAACTTCTAATCAAACTGGCGAAAACAGTCCAAACCCTAGCTAAAACTAGATTTTGGTTCGCCTAAACTCACCACCAGACGGCGATGTGGCTCTTGACCACGGCTTTCGGTTGTGAGGTTGCCAAACTCTTTAAAAAAGGTATGCATTTGGCGGCGTTCGGCGGAGGAGAGATGTTCGATGGATTCTTCTTCCCCCGTCTCCTGTACCCGTTGGGCGATTTCGTTGGCGATCGCCTTCAGTTCATTGAGACGCTTCTGACGATAACCACCAATGTCCACCGTAAAGGGATGTTGTTCCTCCTTGGGCAAACCATGATTGAGCGTAATATTGGTCAAATATTGCAACGCATCAATGGTCTCCCCCCGTTCACCGATCAGGCGCAGAATCTGAGCTTCAGATAGTTGCTCATGGTTGATTCGCAACCAGTAACCATCTCCCCCTTCGACTTCCGGCAGCACCTCGGTGGACACAGAGGCTGACAAAGAAATTAACTGAAGCAACTCCTCTAACCATGCTTGAGCCTGTTGGATTTTGGTATCACTCATTGCCATTTACCCTGAAGTCTTTTCTTTACGTTTAGAACCCTTCCGTTCAAAGGGTAGATCGCTACGACCCTTCTCTAACTTCTCCTGCTCATCTACTAATTTTTGTAGATTTTCGGGTAGAGGCTCCTTGGTCAAGATGAAAGTCTGCGCCGTCTGGAAAGCGTTGGCGATCGTCATATACATCAAGACACCCGCTGGCAAGGGAAAGAACAGAAACATCCCAGAGAAAATCAAGGGGGTAATTTTGTTAACCGTTTGCTGTGCCTGTGCCTGTTGGTCGCTACCGCTCTTACTCGAAGGCTGTGGCGCACCACCAGAAATAGTTTGGTTGATGTAGAGACTTACACCGAAGAAGAGTACCATGCCGAGGATATCCCAGTGGATGCCATCTTCGGAGTTAACACCAATGCGTCCGAGGGCCTTGATAAAGAGGAAGCCTTCGTTGGCAGCAATACCGGGAATGGTGACTTGTATGGTCGCATCACCGGGGGCGATCGCCACAAAGGAACCATCCTCGTTCATCTGTAGACGTTCCTGACCCTTGATGACCTCAAAGGTCGGTGCTAAATCGTTATCGGGATATTCTGCTGCGATCGCATCATAGGACTTCCCTTCAGGAGTTTGTAGCGCCAACTCAAACTTTTCATCCACCCCTAACTTATTACCGCCCGGCAAAGAGAGGGCAATGGGATAGTGAACACCACTGTCAAAATAAACGTTCTGGGTTTTGACCGTGAAAGGCTGAGGCTGCACCACCTCCATCTTGTCACTCGGTAAAATCTGAATATTGGCAGTGTAATTAATATTGGAAAAAGGTGTGCCCCGGAGGGTCGCGAACAACGCGAACAAAATGGGCATCTGCAAGAGAATCGGTAAACAACCAGACAGGGGGTTGCCAAATTCTTTGTAAACCTCTGCCATTGCTTCTTGCTGCTTGGCAGGTTCAGTCTTGTAACGCTCCTGAATTTCCTTCACCCGCTTTTGCATTAAGGGTTGGGTAATCTTCGTGCGTCTCATGCTGCGAATCGACTTAGCGCTCAGGGGGTACACCGCAAAGCGAATCACAAGGGTTAAGGCGATAATTGCAAAGCCATAGCTCGGCACAATCCCATAGAAAAAATCTAGGATTGGCAACATCACATTATTTGATAAAAATCCGATCCCAAAATCCATGCTTCTGAAGTTAGTCTAGCTGTGAGTTGATAATGCTAGTTTAAGGGGTTTAGTTGCTGTTTTTAAGGTTTAGACCAAAAAGCTGCGGGGAATTGCGTGAAGATGACCTCTCCTAAACTGTCCCCGCCCATATTTGCTCTCTTGTTTTCTCTCTGGTGCGGGTCGTCAACTAGGAGGCGATCGCATCCACCGGAACCCCGTTACGGGCTGCCGCTTTCTCAGAGATATGGTCATAAATCTCGCGGAAATTCGGGAGGGCACGTAACTCTAGGCGACTGCCATCCTGCAAAGTGACCACCAAATCACCCCACATGCCAAAGCCACGGGGAATTTTTACAACTTTCTTGACTTCGCTGTAAATGATGTCAGTACGCTCCCGTCCTTGCCAACCACCCGTCACAGAAATACGGCGCGTGGTGATGCGATAGCGTAGCCATAGGGCACGGACAACAGCACCGACGGTCACTGGTAAGAAAATAATCAAACAGCCCAGCAAAATACTGAAGATCAAATCCCCAATGTGGGGGCCGCCTTCATAAATTACGTCTTCTTTAATGCCCATCTAAAACCTCGGCTTGGATAAGTAGCTTCTCTAATTCTCGCAAAAAATCTTCGTATTCGCATGCGATTGCCCCATGACGCACAACGATGATCATTTTCCAGCCTGGTTTTATATCGGGTAAAAAACGCAGGCAGCAGTGGCGTAAACGACGTTTAATCCGATTGCGCACCACTGCTTTTTTACTGACCTTGCGGCTAATACTAATCCCGATCTGGGTTGTACCGATTTGGGTCGGCGCTGGGGTTTCCTGGAGGGCAAGCAAAACTAGCGATCGCCCATGGAAACGCAACCCCTTTTTATAGACTGATTTAAAGTCTTGCCAATGTTTAAGTCGATGTCCTTTCGGCAGTCCCACAAAAAACTAGGGTGAGGCGGACAGTCACGATAACTATCCCCTCACCAAAAATAATGATTCATTGGCGCAATTAGACGCTCAGGCGATGGCGACCTTTTTTGCGGCGTGCACTGATCACATTTTGACCCGTGTGGCTACGCATACGAGCGCGAAAACCAGATGTTCTTTTCTGTTTGCGGACAGTACCGCCTAATGTTCGCTTAGTCATATTTTGGAAGTCCTCCTTTGTTCCTCTGTTGGCTGGCGATCGCCGCCTTTATATAGCTAAAAAAATGGCTTGAGAAATTATTAAATAAATTTCTGATAAAAGCGACAATTGACTATTATACGCTCTCTGTCAAATTAGCCCAAATGTTTGCCGTTTTTTTATTGTTTTTTATTGGCAGACATTGTTGGTGGACAGGGTGAATGAATCTCGTGATTACATTAAAAACCCACATCCACGAACCAAGCCCCAAGACGACTGGGCAACGCCGCACCTTGACTACGGGCAAAGGCAGTCACGAGGTACATCCCACCATTGGAAGGGTTACGCACTTCATCGAGGATGATCTCGACTTCGCTTTCCTCTTCTATGGGTTCTGCAAGGGTAATGAAGAGGGAATGGCTTGTGGGTTCGTTAGTTGCCTCAGGTGTTGCCGCTGGGGTTGATTGGGTGGCAGTAGGGCTGGCATTACTGCCATTGTTCATCGCTGCCTGGGCTGCTAATTCTTCAGGGGTGAGGAAGACTAATTCACCGTTGACGAAAACGAGTTCCCCCTCGCTGTTGCTTGTGTCGTTGGTGGCAGCAGCGGCAGCGTTTTCAATGTTTGTCACGATTTCGTTGGTGCGCTCAATGTTGTTGGCTGTGGGGGCAGAGGTGGCATCCCAAACGGTTTCGGAGGGAACTAGAGCGACTTCTTTGCCATTGACGCGCACACGGATTTTTTCGGCGTTGATTCTACCGTCAAAGTCGGCGGGGAAGTTAATTTCAAAAACTTTGAATTTGTCGGTGATTTTACTTTTCTTGATCTCTAGGTAGTAGCGATCGTTATGTCTCGCTCCGGTGTTGTATTCAACGGCGCACTTGAGAATATCTTCTTGGCGGACGGTGCCGCCCCAGTTAATTGTGAAGGAGCCACAGGGCTGTCGGGCTTCGACGAGTTGTGGGGCGATCGCCAAGGATGCACCAAACAGGGTGGTGGCGATCGCCAGACGGGACAGAGTGGAGCGGAGGAATTGCATAGGAGAGGGAGCCTTCAAAATCTGTTACCGATTGTGACTAAAGTTTGCACTTTCAGCAACTCCTTTGACGAAATCCCCATAAAGAAGTGCCCACGCAACAGAGGTTTACAAAAACTGATAAGACACATTACGGAGAGTCCCCCTCTTCAAAAAGATGGTTCTACACTGCGATAAAGGCGGGAACGGCGGTTCTTGATGAATTGGCTGCATAATCCTAGCTTCCCGTTGATCTTAACTGAGCTTCTCCACATTTCCACACTTATTGATACTCAGTCATCTAGCTATTGTTTCATCTAAAGGAGTTTCTATGAAAATTGCCGTTGCTAAGGAGAGTGTACTCGGGGAAAACCGGGTAGCACTCACCCCGGATCAGGTTTCTCGCCTTGTGAAAAAGGGTTGGGAAATTGCCATTGAGGCGGGTGCGGGTTTGGCTTCCCTTAGTACTGACGAGGATTATCTTCAGGCTGGCGGAACGATTGTGGGCGATCGCCATGAGCTTTGGCAAAATGCAGATATTTTGGTGAAGGTTGCCCCGCCGACCCCTGAAGAAATTGCCCTACTGCCCGAAGGTTCGATGTTTGCCAGCCTGTTAAATCCCCTGGGACAACCGGAGATGATCCAAGCCCTCACCCACCGTAAAATTACGGCTTTGGGCATGGAATTAATCCCCCGTACCAGTCGCGCCCAAAGTATGGATGTGTTGTCTTCCCAGGCAGGGGTAGCAGGTTATAAAGCAGTCTTGATGGCAGCAGCAGCTTTGCCTAAGTTTTTCCCAATGTTGACCACGGCAGCGGGCACAATCCGTCCAGCGAAGGTGTTTGTGATTGGGGCTGGGGTGGCAGGTCTCCAGGCGATCGCCACCGCCCGTCGTCTCGGAGCCGTAGTCGAAGCCTTTGATATTCGTCCCGCCGTCAAGGAAGAAGTGCAAAGTTTAGGCGCAAAATTTGTTGAAGTTGAACTCAACGAAGAAACGGCTACCGCTGGCGGCTATGCCAAAGAAGTATCCGAAGATGCCAAGAAAAAGAGCCAGGAACTCCTCGCCAAACATGTTGCCACCGCCGATGTCGTCATCACCACCGCCCAAGTGCCCGGTAGACGCGCCCCGATCCTCGTGACCGATAGCATGATTGCTGGCATGAATCCCGGTTCCGTCATTGTTGACCTCGCTGGAGAACAGGGCGGCAACTGTGAAGGCTGTGAGGCAGGGAAAGACGTGCAGGTGCATGGAGTGACCATTATTGCGCCGATCAATTTGCCCTCCACAGTACCCGTCCACGCAAGTCAAATGTTCGCGAAAAATATGGCGACTTTATTGCAACTGTTGATCCCCGAAAACGCCATTAACCTGGATTTTGAGGACGACATTATCGATTCAGTCTGTGTGACCCACCAAGGGTCAATTCGCAATGAGCGGGTGAAGGCGGCCCTGGCTCAAACTCCCGTGACAGCTTAGTTTACGGCTTCATTCAAGCTTTAGCTGATTGATTAGCTGATTTAATTTATTGCCAAAGGATTTCTATTTATGACGACTGCAACGCTGTTGAGTAGCCTGTTCGTATTCGTGCTGGCCTCATTTGTGGGCTTTGAAGTAATTAACAAAGTGCCACCCACCCTCCATACACCGCTCATGTCTGGGGCGAACGCCATTTCGGGGATCGCTGTGATCGGTGCGCTCTTGGTGTCTGGGGACAAAAATCTCAATTTGACGGTGATTCTTGGTTTGATCGCCGTGGTCTGCGCCACGATTAACGTGGTTGGGGGTTTCCTCGTCACTGATCGGATGCTGCAAATGTTTAAGAAGAAGGAGGTCTAGAGGATGGATAGTTTTTTAATTAGTGGCATTGAACTGAGTTATTTGGTTGCGTCGGCGTTGTTTATTCTGGGTCTGAAAAAGCTGGGATCACCAGCAACAGCACGTCAGGGAAATCAAATTGCGGCGATCGCCATGCTGTTAGCAGTGGTAGCAACACTCCTCAATCAACAGGTTTTGAATTACGGCATGATCGCTGGGGGCATTGTCCTCGGTTCCGTGATTGGTGTCATCACTGCCCAGAAAGTCGAAATGACGGATATGCCCCAATTGGTGGGTTTATTTAACGGTCTGGGTGGGGCTGCTTCTGCCCTGGTGGCGATCGCCGAATTTTGGCGCTTACTCTCCCTCGGTGAAACCCTGTCCTTCACCACCAGCATCACCATCATCCTGGGTGTACTCATTGGCGGGATTACCCTAACTGGAAGCCTTGTCGCCTTCGCCAAACTCCAGGGGATCATGCCCGGTCGCCCCATTATTTTTCCTGCCCAAAAGATCGTTAATTTCGGCATCCTTGGGGGATTTTTAGCGGGCAGTCTCTATCTGTTTGTGAATCAAGACCCCACCATTTTTCTGGGGTTAGTCGCCATTTCCCTTGTCCTCGGCGTACTTTTCGTCATCCCCATCGGTGGCGGCGATATGCCCGTTGTGATTTCCCTGCTTAACTCCTATTCCGGTTTGGCAGCCAGTGCCGCAGGCTTCGTGGTAGGCAATAACATGCTCATCATCGCTGGGGCATTAGTCGGCGCATCCGGCATTATCCTGACCCAAATCATGTGTAAAGCCATGAACCGCTCCATCACCAATGTCCTCTTCGCAGGCTTTGGGAGTGACAGTGGCTCTGAGAGCAGCAGCACAGGGGCGATCGAAGGCACAGTCAAGAGTGTCGATGCCGAAGAAGGCGCAATGATGCTCGGCTATGCCCGTAGCGTTGTTATTATCCCCGGCTATGGCATGGCAGTCGCCCAGGCACAACATTCCGTCAAAGAACTCGCCGATGTCCTCGAAAAGCATGGTGTCGAAGTGAAATATGCCATCCATCCCGTCGCAGGTCGGATGCCCGGTCACATGAACGTCCTTCTCGCAGAAGCCAATGTGCCCTATAACCAGCTCTACGACATGGATGACATCAACCCACAATTTGATAACACCGATGTCGCCCTCGTGATTGGTGCAAATGATGTGGTCAACCCAGCGGCACGCCATGACAAAGGCAGCCCCATCTACGGAATGCCGATCCTCGAAGTCGAAAAAGCTAAAACCACCATTGTCATTAAGCGCGGTATGAGCACAGGCTTCTCTGGCGTACAGAATGAATTGTTCTTTAAGGACAAGACCATGATGCTATTTGGTGGCGCAAAGGAAATGATCGAAAAACTGTCCTCTGAAGTCAAAGAACTTTAAAAGAAACTCTAAAGTTGTCGATTCCTTTCTGAAAAATCTCATCCCTGTTTCTATCCTAGAAATGGGGATTTTTTTATGCTGAATTTTTGGACAAACAATTCAGAAAATACCCGATAAAATCAGGTCGAAGAATTCACAAGCACCCGAAAAAATGTGTAGAGAATACGGGTCAGACTAGATACAGACTAATTTGATCATGCAGCAAATAATGAACCCAATATTGCACTAGAGAATTGACCCAATCATCAACCCATTATTTGTCAGCTACATTATTGATAGTCTGATGGGGCGTAGGCATCAGGTATTCCAGGATCACTAGGTATGCACCTAGGAAAACAGCAAAGATACCCGCCAATTGTAGTACAGCGATCAGTTGCATAAACATTGTTGTCTCCAAGAAATTGTTGAGGGCGTGAAATGGAGGAAGATTATTTTTTCTTGCTCCTCTACAGTTTAGATTCAAGATCTTCTGTTGGAGATCCGTAAAATAATTAGAAAAACCATTTTGATCTCAGCTTAATTAGGGATTAAGGTAAAGCTCACATAAAGGGATCTTTTCTTTACATACTCTGGATCTACCTCCTAGACCAATACCTAGGTTTTTTTGTTCCTAATTTAGATGTGTAAAGGCTTTATGAAGTCAAGCTAAACTTTACACTTCTTAGATCTTTATTACATAACGAGAAACTAGATTATTCATTGCTCTACTGGGGATGAAAATAGCGATGAATTTCTGCGGCTAAATTTTTACCAATGCCTTTGACTTCGGCAATTTCTTCTGGTTTTGCTTCCCGGAGATAATCGAGGGAATGGAAATGGGCGAAGAGTAGTTTTTTGCGCTGGTGTCCGAGTCCTGGGA
>JBIKYI010000532.1:0-2792 GCA_044355355.1 Limnothrix sp.
TATAGGTCTCCTGCGGTCACAGAACTAACGGGTACACTTAGCTCTATGAGGATAGTTTATTTAACGTAACATATCATACGATGAGAACCTGTCCTAATCCCATTTTTTTTGTGCTTCTTAAGGGTTTCTTCTGCTTGGCGATCGCCCTTGACAGGTAAGGGATTGGGGTGAGTTAGGTAGGGGATAAGCTTTGTGGCGATCGCGCTATTGGTCTCCATGGGTCAAGACAAGCATCTCTGCCTCAGGGGTTAGCATTAGCAGCTTTGGGGGGATAACTGGTGTCTTTATTGCAAGTTTTACCCGCTGCGCTGAGGGATTTGGTCGCGGTCACGATCCAGGCATCTTCGTCAGGATTATCGATACTGCCCATTTGGCAACAGGCTTCCCATTTTGCTAATGCCTGGTCAGTTTTGCCCTGAATTTCAAGGTTTTGGGCTTGTAAACAGTAGGTAGAGGCGCGGTTAGGAATGACTTGGGGACTGGATTCAGCAAGGGTCTGGGCGGCGCTGAGGTATTGATCCGCATCGGCGGTAATGCCCTGTTTTTGTCTTGCCCAACCGAGGTTTTTCAGAAGGTTATAACGGAGGTCGTCGTCATCGCTATCTTCGGAGGCATCTAATTCTGCCAATCCTTCCCGCAGCAGGGCGATCGCCTTCGAAGTTTGGTTCTCGATGATATAAATGCGTGCCAAATTATTATTCGCTTCGGGTAAATCCTGTTCACTGGCGATTTCATATTGTGCTTTGGCGTTGCTTAAATCCTGTAGATTTTCATACAAATAACCCAGGTTGTAATAGGCAATACTATTGTTTTTATTGAGGGCGATCGCCTTATTGAAATTTGCCTCTGCCGCTTCAATCCTACCCGCTTTAAAATCACGACGACCTAACTGATTATAAAGTCGAGAAACCCCTGGGAGAACGAGCCAAAAAGCACCGACAATCATCATTAAAATTAAGGTCGAAACTAACTTTGCTTCCTCCCGAAAATGGGATTTAACACCTAATTTTTCCAAGGTAAATTTAATTAAATCTTGACCCTTATCCTGTAAATCACTCCTGGCTTTCAAGCCCGTTAAAATACTGGGAAAAATAACCGCTGTTGCTCCCCCAAAACCAATGCCACCACTAACAAATCTGAGGGCAATATCACCTAGCAAGGCAAGATTAATTGTCCAACCAGCAACCGTTAAAGTTTGCCAGAGCCAATCAAAACGATCCCAAGGATGGGGCGGCAAATTTTCATCGGAAAACCACCACCAAGCCTGTGCATCGGGATTAAAACTCTGACGTATTTGTGATAGATCGATGGTCTCGACAATATCCCAGGCAGATTGACGCAGTTGTTCATCCAGGTGGATTAATTCGATTTGATGGGGCACGAGCATTTTCGGGCTAGTTTGCAACAGAACGCTAATTTGATCCCTGGCATAGAACAGTTGCACAACTTTTTCCACCGTAATATTGTGCCTGTTTTGCTGAAGTTGTTCGATCGCCAAACGGTAATTGGCGATCGCCTGTTCGAGTTCAGCCATAGTAACGGATAGGATAAAGTAGATTGCCTCCAGTGTACCGATGATTTATGTCTGCACCACTCCACCCCTATCAAACGCCGCCCTTCTCCACCTTTACCGACCGGGTAACGGCTTGGTATGAGGGGCTTTGCCCGATGACAAAAGTTTGGTGTCGTTTGCCGCGCACCCTCGCCAGTGAACACCTTGCCACAGCATTAATGCAGCAATTAAGGGATGAGGTTTGTTATCAACTCGAAGGCAAAATGTATGGAGTTTTGATTGTCGAAAATGCGGCGGGAGAACAGTTTTATCTCAAGGCTTTTTCGGGGTTATTACAGGGCAAGAAAGATGTGCCGGGCTGGGTTCCCTTCATCGATGGGGGCGATCGCCTCCTTTTAGAAGAACAGGAAATTTTGGCACAATTACGCGAGATTCGTCGCCGTATTATTGCTCTGGAAAACTTACCTGAACGGGCAATCTATCAAACCTTAAGTGCTCGTTGGTTGCAACAAATTAACCAGTTTAATG
This sequence comes from Limnothrix sp., assembly GCA_044355355.1. Taxonomy (GTDB): domain Bacteria; phylum Cyanobacteriota; class Cyanobacteriia; order Cyanobacteriales; family MRBY01; genus MRBY01. The sequence continues at coordinate 2,042 of JBIKYI010000532.1, forward strand.
AACACCGTCGTCACCAGAAAAAAGAGCGGGAACAACAGCGTCTACAACTATCCCAAAACCTCCAGGGGGGAGCCCTAGAAACAGCCCTAAAAGCACTAACCGAAGCGAGTCGCCAGGAAAGTAATCGTAAACGCGATCTCAAACAGGCAAGGGATCAAGAATTAGGGTCATTACAAACTTTAATTGCAGCGTCGGACGCTGAACTTGCCATACTCAGAAAACGCAGAAAAACCCTGTCCCGTAATCTGCAAAAACAAATGCATCAGCTCTATAGTCTAAAAAACTTTGCGGGGGAATCCCAGGCGATCGCCCAATTATTACCCCAAGGAATGCCCACGGGAACCGGAGATTGTTGTGCCCCAAAACTGCTTAATTATGCCGCCAAACATCACCTTAAACCCCTTGCCCTCGCTGAATTTTGGTGGGGCAAAAATACGGTGGATAAAACGGTTGGTGAATTTTACCTCGCCTGTGCCGAGCGCTGTCAACCGATTCTGGGATTTTTATTAGCTGGACTAGAACAAAAATCCTTTGAAACTTTACAAAATTTCCCTGAAATTCCCCTGGAAATTCTCTATGAAGATGATAGTCTTTTAGGTATTAATAAACCCCCTGGCTTGCCTTCTATTCCCGGTAGAAGTAGTCACCATTATGACAGTGCTTTTTCCCGCCTAAAACGAGATTTACCTGCCGTTTATTTAGTTCATCGCCTCGATCAAGACACCTCTGGGGTGCTGTTATTTGCCAAAAA
>JBIKYI010000535.1:0-2784 GCA_044355355.1 Limnothrix sp.
CACGTCTTGAAATTCTAAAAGTCTTTGTAAACTAAGTGGATCTTCCCCTTTGGCAATCACGACTTTATGGGCGATATCTTGTAGTTCTGGAATTCTCTCTTCTCTGGTGGTCGTCACCTGGACGCGAAACTGAGGCTGCTGGTAAAAATGTTTGGCGATCGCCGATCCGGTATAGCCACCACCAATGACCGTTAACTTAATTGTGTTCTGGTTGGATGAAAGTTCGTTCATTACTGAAATGCCGCAGAGATGAGATGATATCTAATAACTCACCTTTAATGATATTGCTTTCTGAACTATCCTGAAGGGAGCTATTAAAAAGTTTAGAAAGTAAGCATACCAAAATGACTTCTATCCCATTTTTTTATCGCATTCATTGATACCAGAAATACCGAGAAATAATATCTGAAAATATTCAGTCATAGAGAGTAGAAATTGAGTAGAATCTAATGAAAATTCAAGCGGTAGATTATACAATTTTAGTCGCGTTAGTCTCGGAATTACAGCAGGAGTGGATTCCTTCACGTTTAGAGCAAGTCTATCAATACGATCGCCACACGATTTGTTTAGCACTCCGCACCCTCGAAAAACGGGATTGGCTCTGGATTTCTTGGCATCCCCAAGCTGCGAGAATTCATATGGGCGATCGCCCTCCCCGTGATCCTGATACTTTCACTTTTAGTGAGCAGTTACGCCATTTAATTAAAGGTTCGGCACTAATTGGCATTGAGTTTATTCAGCCCTGGGAAAGGGTGATTGATTTACAGTTTGGTACACGTCCGAATGATCCTCCCACTTGGCATTTATATGTCGAAATTATGGGGAAACATAGTAATGTGATTCTCACTAATACCAATCAACAAATTGTCACCACGGCGCAACAAATTACTGGTGATCGCTCCAGTGTCCGTCCAGTAGAAACAGGGCAACCCTATGATTTTCCCCCTGCCCTAACAAAAACGGCTCCTAGTCTAGAAGAATCCTTTGAACGTTGGCAAGAACGTATCTCCCTTTTACCGAAACCTCTGAAGCAACAACTCCTAGCCAATTATCGAGGAGTGAGTCCATTATTGCTAGAGGAAATGATCGCCGCAGCAAAATTAGAGCCAGAGCAAAATACCCATGACCTAACCCTAGAACAGTGGCAAAATCTCTTTATTCAGTGGCATTTTTGGTTGACAGCCCTTGAAAAAAAGGAATTTCAAGCCATATTTGACCATGAGACTTATTCCGTCATTCCTTGGCATCATCGCGTTACTTTAGGTGAATTTAAACATAGAGAAAAAATCAATCTACAACGCTTAGTTAATAATTACTATCGAGACCAAACCAATACTCAAAATTTTCAGCAATTACATCATCAACTCCAACAAAAGCTACATATTACACTGAAAAAATTACGCCAAAAAGCTGATACTTTTGCCTCACGTTTAAAACAATCTAAAGGGGCAGATCTCTGTCGAAAACAGGGTGATTTGTTAATGTCTTATCTTCATGAATGGCGGGTTGGCATGACAGAAATTATTTTGACAGATTTTGAGTCTGAACAACCTTTAAAAATTTCCTTGAAACCTGATAAAAATGCAGTACAGAATGCCCAATCTTTCTATAAGCAACATCAAAAATTAAAACGCGCCAGCCAAGTGGTACAACCACTGTTAGATGAAGTCCAAGCTGAGATCCATTATTTAGAACAAATTGAAGCCAGTTTAGAACAGTTAGTCAATTATCAAAATCCTGATGATCTCGAAACATTGCAGGAAATTCGGGAGGAATTGATTCAGCAAAATTATCTCTCAACAAATCGGGAAGTGAATCAGAAAAAAGAGCTTTCTAAGCCCCATATTTATCCCACACCATCGGGGGGAGAATTATGGATTGGTCGCAATAATCAACAGAATGATCACTTAACTTTTCGCGTTGCCAATGATTATGATCTCTGGTTCCACAGTCAGGAAATTCCGGGGAGTCATGTCTTGCTGCGGTTGCCTCCGGGTGCAGTGCCGGATGATCAGGACTTGCAATGGGCAGCGGATTTTGCGGCGTATTTTAGTCGGGCAAAGCAGAGTGAACAGGTTCCTGTGGTTTACACTCAACCAAAAAATGTCTACAAACCGAAGGGCACTAAACCGGGAATGTGTATTTATAAGCGGGAAACGATTCTCTGGGGGCAACCGCAACGGGCAATCCAGGCGATCGCCACCCAAGCTCGACAAGAAAAAACCGTCCTCAGCAATTAATCTGCCATCTGGACGGTTGGTGAATTATTCTAAATTCTAAGAGAGGACAATATCACTCCCTAAAAAGTAGTTATTTCAAACATGATCTAAAACACGGTTTTTATGACTTGCGTTTTATGACTGATGTTTTATTTCTTGCGGTAGGGAACGGCAGCCAAGCTAATGTTCGCAGTGGAGACATTGATGCTAACGCGAGGAATATTCGCAGAGCGCGCCATACCTAGGAAGAGCGAAGGATCGCCAGCCTTGGGGGTTTTGTCGGCGGGACGGAAACGACGTACTGCATTCTGCCAAACCACCTGAGGGAAGCCAATCTGAGAACGGTAGTAAGCATCGTACCGGGGAGACTTGATGTTGAAAGGAATCTCACCAGTTTCGCGACTAGCCAAGGAACGACGACGTTGGTAAGGAACGGTATTGTAACCGAAGTTATCCAAATACTCCTGGGAGTTGAGTAACTCATCGATAAATGCCGCAGCACCTTTGGTCATCACAACGGCAGACCAAGCGATCTTCTCACGCTCACTGAAAACATCACGACCGA
>JBIKYI010000534.1:0-2784 GCA_044355355.1 Limnothrix sp.
CAAGGTGCTTTATCAAGCAATGTTCGATAATCTTTATAGATGTGAATCGCTCCTTTGATGTATTCCGATTTATAATGTATTTCTAAAGTAACAATAAGCATAATAATGATCCTCAATCACCGCACCTTGTGGCTAGAGATTGGATCGGGAAGAAGGTAGGTTAGGTTGCAATTAGATTTAGAGCAAATTTTTTCGTTTCAATTAGATGATTTTCAACAGGAGGCGATCGCCGCCCTGAATGCAGATAAATCAGTGGTGGTTTGTGCACCGACGGGATCCGGTAAAACCGTGATTGGTGAATATGCAATCCACCGGGCGATCGCCCAAGGTAAGCGGGTGTTTTATACCACCCCCCTCAAGGCGCTCTCTAACCAAAAGTTGCGGGATTTTGCCGAGACCTTTGGGGCAGAACAGGTGGGCTTAATCACAGGGGATACCATTGTGAATGCCCAGGCGAAGATCGTCGTGATGACCACCGAAATTTTTCGGAATATGCTCTACGAAACCCCCATCGGCGAAGTGGGCACATCCCTTGATAATGTCTCCACCGTTATCCTGGATGAATGCCACTACATCAATGATCGCGGACGGGGTACGGTTTGGGAAGAATCGATTATCTATTGCCCTGCGGAGGTGCAGATTGTTGCCCTCTCTGCCACCATCGGCAATGCAGAAGTGTTTACCGCCTGGATTAATCGCACCCGCCTCGCTGCCCACGCTGATCATCCAGCAAGCCTGACCCACCGTTGCCAACTGATTGATTCTGACCATCGCCCTGTCCCGTTGAAATTCTTTTTCAGTAATAAGAAGGGGCTATTTCCTCTCTTTGATGAGTCGGGAGAGAAAATTAATCCCAAGTTGCGATCGCGGGATAATTCACCCCAGGGAAAACGACAAAAACGGCGGCGGGAAGATTGCCCGAATCTGTTCACCATCGTGCGGCAACTCCGGCAACAGGATTTACTACCCGCCATCTACATTATTTTTAGTCGGCGTGGGTGCGATCGCTCCGTGACCCAACTCAATGATGTCACCCTCGTTTCCTCCGAAGAAGCACAACTATTAGAGGCGACCCTACTCCATTTTTTCCTAGATAACCAAGAAAAACTCCAGGAAAAACTGCTTAATCTCTGCGCAGATCTACCCGAATTTAAACAACTGGTGCTAGATTTTATCGCCAAAAATCCCTTCTCCACCGAGAAAATCATTAGCTACCTCGACGTAAACCTCGAACTGCGCAGTCAACTCTGGGAATACCTCGCTAAGGAATCCAAATTTGCTCGCCCCGGTCAGGTGGAACCCCTCCTACGCGGCATTGCTGCCCACCATGCTGGGGTTTTACCCGCCTGGAAAGAACTGGTAGAAAAACTCTTTGAGATGGGTCTAGTGAAACTTGTTTTCGCCACGGCTACCCTTGCCGCCGGGATTAATATGCCTGCCCGTACCACCGTTATTTCTGCCCTGTCAAAGCGTAGCGATGATGGACACCGGATGCTAACCCCCTCAGAATTTTTGCAGATGTCCGGTCGTGCGGGTCGTCGGGGCATGGATAAGGTGGGTTATGTAGTGACCATTGAAACCCCTTTTGAAGGCGCGAAAGAAGCAGCCAGACTTGCCCTCGCCGAGGCAGAACCGTTGCGGAGTTGGTTTACCCCTTCCTATGGCATGGTGCTGAACTTGCTCCAAAAACATACCCTGGAGGAATCGAAGGAATTACTCTCCCGCAGTTTTGCTGAGTATCAGGTACAGGAAAAACTTAGTCCCGAACAGGAGGCGATCTCCGAACTCACCACCGAAATCGCCCGCATCGACATCGACCTCGCCACCATTCCCGACAAAGAATTTGACCGCTATAGCAAACTCAAAGACCGCACCAAAGAAGAAGAACGACTCCTCAGCATCCTCCAAGAACAAGCCGAAATCGAACAAAAGAAAATCCTCAGTCCAATTATCGATACCCTGCCCCCCGGTTCCATTCTGCACCTCAAGGGCAAAAACCTCCGCGTCAAAGAACCCGTCACCGCCATCCTCGTCGAACATCTCGACAACGGTAAAAAGCCCCCGACCCTCCTCTGTCTCGGCAGCGATAAATACTGGTATATGCTCGCCTATAGTGATGTGACCGCCCTCAACGAAGGACTATATCCCGCCGACAAACTCGAACAAATCCCTGTCCCCACCGACGAAACCCTCCGCCTAGGCAAAAACGCCAAAATTGACAAAGAAGCATACCCCCTCGTCAAGCTAATCAGCGACTATGTTGCGCCCCTAGAAGAGTTCCCAGAAGTTGCCGCCCAACGCCAGCGCCTAGAGGCAGTCGAAGCACAATTTGCCGCTTCCCCCCTGAGCCAATTGGACAAACCCGGCAAACTGCTCAAACGCCACCAACGCCGTAAAGAATTACTCAAAGAACTCAACCGTCGGCAGACCCTCTACCGTCAGCATTCCAGCCAACGTTCCTACTACTGGCAGGACTTTTTGAACCTCATCCAAGTGCTCCAGGACTTTAACGCCCTCGACCAATATAAACCCACTGTCCTCGGTCGTGCTGCTGCCACCATCCGGGGTGAAAATGAGCTGTGGCTTGCCCTCTGTCTAATGTCAGGGCAACTGGATGACCTTGCCCCAGAGCATCTCGCCGCCGCTATTTGTGCCATCATCAGTGAACCCCCTCGCCCCGACAGTTGGACAGATTACCCGCAATCCCAGGTAGTCTTGGAAGTGTTAGGGATTCGGAAAAAAGATCAGGGACACAATCCCGTCAGTCTCTGGGAACTGCGCCGC
>JBIKYI010000536.1:0-2776 GCA_044355355.1 Limnothrix sp.
AAAACCAGATGCCTTCATCCAAACAAATATCGTTGGCACCCACAACCTACTAGAAGCCGCCCTCAACTACTGGCAAAACCTCACACCAGAAGCACAACAATCCTTCCGTTTCCTCCACGTTTCAACAGACGAAGTATACGGCTCACTAAGTAAAGATGACCCAGCCTTCGAAGAAACAACCCCCTACGATCCCCGTAGTCCCTATTCCGCCTCAAAAGCCGCCTCAGATCACCTCGTTAGCGCCTATCACCACACCTATAACCTGCCGACCCTGATCACCAATTGCTCCAACAATTACGGTCCCTACCAATTCCCCGAAAAACTCATTTCTTTGATCATCCTTAACTGCCTCAATCGAAAACCATTACCCATCTACGGTGATGGTCAAAATATTCGCGATTGGTTATACGTCGAAGAACATGCCCAAGCAATCCATGAAGTTGTCCAAAAAGGAAAAGTTGGCGAAACCTACAATATTGGCGGGGAAAGCGAACTGACAAATCTCCAAGTCGTCCATAAAATTTGCGACATTCTAGACGAATTAAAACCCCAAGAAAACTTTGCCTATCGCTCCCTCATCGAATTTGTCAAAGATCGACCAGGACATGACCGAAGATACGCCATCAACTGCAATAAAATCAAACAAGAATTAGGTTGGTCTCCCCAAGAAACCTTCGAAACAGGTATTCGCAAAACAGTCCAATGGTTCCTGGAAAATGGTAGTTGGGTTGAGGGAGTATGTTCTGGGGAATATCAACAATGGATTGCGCAAAATTATAATGAACGACAAACTGAACGCCAAACTATAGAAAAAGGTAACTAATGAAAGGAATTATTCTGGCGGGCGGCTTTGGGACTAGGCTTTATCCATTAACTCATGTTGTCAGTAAGCAGCTTCTGCCTGTTTACGATAAACCCATGATTTACTATCCCCTGTCAGTGCTGATGCTGGCAGGAATCAAAGAAATTTTAATTATTTCCACACCCGAACATCTACCCCTATTTGAACAGTTACTTGGTGACGGCTCTCAATTAGGCATAGAGTTAACTTACACTGAACAATCCTATCCCCGTGGTTTAGCAGAGGCATTCATTCTCGGCGAATCTTTTATCAACAAATCCCCTGTTTGCCTGATGTTGGGGGACAACATTCTCTATGGTCACGGTTTAACAGAATTATTGTCAAAAACTGCTCAATTAGAAGAAGGAGCTGTTGTCTTTGGTTATCGTGTGAACGATCCAGAAAGGTACGGTGTAATTGAGTTCAATGAGAAAAAAGAAGTGATTAGTTTTGAAGAGAAGCCGACTGTACCGAAATCTCAGTATGCTGTGCCCGGCATCTACTTCTATGACAATCAAGTCTGTGAACTTGCTAAAACACTAGAACCTTCTGCAAGGGGAGAATTAGAAATTACGAGTTTAAATAATTTATATCTCCAAAAGAAACAGTTAAAAGTTGAGTTGTTAGGTCGAGGTTATGCTTGGCTAGATACCGGAACTCACCATTCTCTGCACCAAGCCTCTAGTTTTGTGGAGGCGATCGAAGAAAGACAAGGTTTAAAGATTGGTTGTATCGAAGAAATTGCCTATCAGCAAGAATATATTAGTCGCTCACAGCTTCATGAGTTAGCTCAATCTTTACAAAAAAGTAGCTATGGTCAATACCTTCTGAAGTTAGTCGGTCACTAATGAAACATGTAAATTTAATTAGCAAGTAATTTAGTAAATAAGTAATTAAAATTTGAAATAATCATCCCATGAAGATCATTAAAACAAAATTACCAGAAGTCTTGATTATTGAGCCAACTTGTTTCAAGGACGATCGTGGCTTCTTTTTAGTTAGTTATCAAGAAGAAGCCTTTCGCCAAGAATTAGGATTGGATGTTTCCTTTATCCAAGATAATCATTCCCGTTCCTCTCGACATGTATTGCGGGGTCTCCATTATCAAGTTAAACACCCTCAGGGCAAGTTGGTGCGAGTAGTTACAGGGGCTGTTTATGATGTTGCAGTCGATATCCGTAAGGATTCGCCTCATTTTGGTCAATGGTTTGGGCTAGAGCTTAGTGCAGAGAATCACAAAATGTTATGGATTCCACCTGGCTTTGCCCATGGTTTTTTAGTGCTTTCAGACTATGCAGATTTCCTGTATAAGGTCACAGATATTTATGCGCCTCAGTACGAGCGAACTTTGATGTGGAATGATCCTGATGTGAGTATTGATTGGCCCTTAAATACTACTCCCGAATTATCAGAAAAAGATAAACAAGGTTTAAAACTCAGTCTTGTTTGATTCTAATTGATATTGAAATCCAGTGATATAATAATTATTTATACTTTTTTTGACAAAAAAACAAATGACACTAGACAAAAAAGAAAAAATCTTTTCTCGAATCAATGTGCATGGTAAAGGCTTAGAAATAGGTCCCTCACATAATCCGATGGCTCCCAAATCCCAAGGATATGATATTGAAATTATTGATCATCTTTCCAAAGAAGATTTACAAGAAAAGTATAGAAGCCATGGTCTTAATATTGATAATATTGAAGAAGTTGACTACATCTGGTCTGGAGAGAATTTTGAACAATTAACAGGAAAATCTAAGTATTATGATTATATTGTTGCCTCCCATGTAATTGAACATACTCCTGATTTAATTGCATTTCTCAAAAGTTGTGAATCGGTTCTAAAAGAAGATGGTGTTTTATCTTTAGTAATTCCAGATAAAAGGTATTGCTTTGATTACTACAGACCTGTGACAGGACTAGCTCGGATTG
>JBIKYI010000076.1:0-8697 GCA_044355355.1 Limnothrix sp.
TCCTGCGATCACATCCCAACACCACCATCACCTTTGCTAACGAATCCCTCTGCCATGCCCTAGGATCCAGACTAGAAGAGGTTATCGGTCAAAAATGGCTAGATTTTGCAGAACCTCAAGACAGAACCACAATTCTGCAACAGATTGCATCCCTAACACCCCAACAGAATTTTTTCCTTTCAGAAAATGGCGATCGCCAAACCCCAGGCAGAACCCGTTGGACCCAATGGATTAACCAAGGCATCTTCGACGAACAAGGACAACTCATCGAAATCCAATCCGTCGGACGAGACATCACGGAACTCAAACAAGCCAAAGAAGTTGCCGAACTCGCTATGCAAACCAAAGCCGAATTTCTAGCAAACATGAGCCACGAAATCCGCACCCCCATGAACGGCGTACTGGGCATCGTCCAATTACTCGCCACCACCGAACTCAACCCAGAACAAAAAGAACTCCTCAAAATCATCCAAGAAAGCGGTCATACTTTACTAACAATCATCAACGACATTCTCGATTTCTCCAAAATTGAATCCGGCAAACTAGAACTAGAAGAAATCGAATTTAATCCTATCGAAATGGTGAATTCAGTGTGCTTTCTCCTCCAACAAAAAGCACAGCAAAAAAACATTAAATTACATTATCAAACCTTAAGTGATATCCCCCCCTGGGTCATGGGCGATAGCTGTCGTTTACGTCAGATTCTGCTCAACCTAGTGGGTAATGCTTTAAAATTCACCAACGAAGGAGAAGTCCTAGTCACTCTTGCCCATCGCCTGACACCAGCAACCACAATCCAAGAACCAACCTGTGAACTCATATTTTCCGTACAAGATACCGGGATTGGTATTACCCAAGAACAAATTACCAAATTATTTCAACCCTTTAGCCAAATCGATGCTTCCATTAACCGTCGCTATGGTGGTACAGGTCTAGGACTTCTAATTAGTAAGCGTTTAGCTGAACTCATGGGCGGCAGTATCTGGATGGTTAGCCAAGGTAATATTGGTGGTTCTCCCCCAGAATATTGGCAAGTACCAAGACAAGATCACGAGCAATATCTAGACGAAAAAAATCAAGGTTCTAGCTTCTATATCACTGCCAAAGTTCGCTGGCAAGCCCCTCTATTTCCTAAGCAAGAAACGAAACAGCAACACAATAGACTAGAGCATCAATTATCAATAATTTCTACTGCAATTGGCACAGATAAGCCCCTTGATATTTTGTTGGCAGAAGATAATCAAGTCAATCAAAAAGTTGCCATTCTTTCCCTCAAGCGGATGGGTTACCATGCAGATATTGCAAACAATGGTCTAGAGGTTTTAGAAAAACTGAAAATGAAAAACTATGATCTTATTTTGATGGATGTGCAAATGCCCGATATGGATGGTTTAACTGCCACCAGAATTATCCGTCAGGAACTACAGTCAAATATCACAATTGTGGCAATGACAGCGAATGTCCTCCCGGAAGATCGTCAGGCTTGTCAGGATGCGGGGATGAATGCCTATCTAAGTAAGCCGATTAATATTGAGGAGTTGGCGCATCTCTTGCAACATCTCTCCTAGGGTTTTAAGGGGATTTTATGGAGCAAATTAGAGAACAGTAATCTTAGGTTTAAATCTTAGGTTTATCGGGATAAGGCTCGATATGGTGCGTCATGGGGACGCTGAGCCAGGGACTTTTTTGCGGGACTTTGTACTCCATAGATATCGATGGTTTGGGCTTTGCCCCTTGGCTGAATTTGGTCGAGTAGATGCCATTCAAATTGGGCTGCGTCCGGTAGGCGATCGCGGGTTTGTCCACTCACAATGATTGAGCAACCATAGGTTTTGGTGAGTTCTTCGAGACGGGAGGTGGTATTGACCACATCACCAATCACGGTCGAATCCATGCGCGAACTCGATCCCACTGTGCCAATGACCGCAATCCCGCTATGGATGCCAATGCCCATCCGCACCGGACGGGAGATGACATGGTTGTGATAGGTGTCGTTTAAAATCTGTAGTTGTTCTTCCATCATCAGGGCGGCATAGATGGCATCCTGGGCATGGTCATGGTCGCGATCAAACACTGCCATGATGGCATCCCCTAGAAATTTGTCGATAAAGCCGTGGTGACGGGTGATGGCTTGGTTCATATGCTCGAAAAAGCCGTTCAGCCAAGTGAAGGTCTGTTTGGGATCTTGGTCTTCGGCGATCGCCGTAAATTCCCGAATATCACAAAATAAAATCGTTAACTCCTCTTCACGGGCATTCCCCACCTGAATCGAATCAAACCCCTCCGGCGCAATGCGTTGGAGAAATTGTTCCGGCACAAACAAGCGAAACTTTTCCGTGAGACTTTCACTCAGATTGCGGGCGGCGGCAACCTGTTTTTGAGCCGTTTGCGCCGATTTTTGTTGGCGTAACTGTTGGAGACGCAAAATATTTTTAACCTTGGAGAGGAGTAATTCACTACGGATTGGCTTCGTCAGATAGTCATCTGCCATCATCTCGATTCCTGTGATCCGCGAATCTTCATCATCCAAGGCGGTCAGAAAAATAACGGGAATTGCCTGTAATTCCTCACTCTCGCGCAGGTGACGGCATACTTCAAAGCCGTTTAAACCTGGCATCATCACATCCAGCAAAATCAAATCTGGCTGTTGGCATTCCGCCGCCGCTAAAGCCTCAATGCCAGAGGTGACGGACATCGTGTGATACCCTTCACTGCTTAACAGTTCTTCCAACAAAAATAAATTATTGGGTTCATCATCCACAAGCAGAATATGGGGAAGGGGAGGATTTGTGGGCATAACATGAGGACTCTATACGGGAGATGTTAATGGCGACACACTCTGCACAATGGGATTAGGTAATGACGCGATCTGTGATCTAAAACACAGCTAAATTTGATCTATGCACTTCCCTATATTCTAGCTTTATACTGAGGGTCTGTTCTGTCTTTCAGTAAAGTTTGCGGATATTCTTAAGTCAATCTAATGCGGCGATCGCCCTTTTTGGGGACTAGTGTTAGGCTAAAGGCAGTTTTTGTGACCGCCTCGGAAGATTTGCCCCATGGTACAAACGCCCCCCCTCAAGACCAGCTTAAGCACCACCCGACAAGACCTAGCACAGCTTGCCATGCAACTCATTCAGCAATCCGATTGTGAATACGGCGAAATTCGCCTGTGCAACTATCGCAAACAGAGACTGTGGGTGCAGGATCATTCCCTAAAACAGTTGAGCGACAACGAGAATTCAGGTTTTGGTGTGCGGGTACTGTGGCAAGGTGCTTGGGGTTTTGCTGCGAGTCATCGGAAAACACCAGAAGAAATCCAGCGGATTGTGCAATTAGCGGTGGAAATTGCCCAGGGCAGCTATCTTAGCCAGCGCCAACCTGTGCAACTTGCCCCCGTGCCTGCCTACCGGGATTATTACGAAACGCCCATCGAGATTAATCCGTTTGACGTGCCCCTGACCGACAAAACAGAGTTACTGCTCGACCTCAGTGCCAAATTACTCGAATATGGGAAACAGGGCATCAAAAAAGCCTACAGTTACCTTGGTTTTACCCAGGAAGATAAGTTATTTGCCTCGACTGAAGGTTCCTTAATCGAACAACGGATCTATCGCAGTGGCGGTGGTATGGGTTGTACGGCGATCGCCAAGGGAGATGCCCAGAGCCGCGACTACGAGCGATCGCCCCTGAATAAAGGCTACGAATATATCCAACCCGAACAGTTTTACGCCAACCTCGACCGCATCGCGCTAGAGGCGATCGAAAAAGTCCATGCCCCTGAAGCCCCCGATGGCACAAGCACCCTCATCCTCAAACCCAGCCACCTCTGGCTACCCATCCATGAATCCGTCGGACATCCCACCGAACTAGACCGGGTTTACGGCTACGAAGCCAACTTTGCCGGAACCAGTTTCGCCACCACCGACAAACTCCATACCCTCCAATACGGTGCACCCTGGATTAACTTCAAAGCTGATCGCACCCAACCCGGCGGACGCAGCACCCTCGGTTACGATGATGAAGGCGTAAAAGCAGAGGACTGGTATGTCGTGAAAGATGGCATCCTCGTGGACTACCTCACCGACCGCGAAACCGCCCATCGCCTCGGTCGCTCCAGCAGCAATGGTTGCGCCTATGCCGATAGTTGGTCGAGTGTCCCCATGGTCAGAATTCCCAACCTCGGACTTGAAGCGGGACAAGCAGGGGGCGATCGCACCGCCACCCTCACCGAAATGATTGCCGACACCGACGAAGGTTACCTCATCGACGGAACAGCCACCTTTTCCATCGACCAACAGCGGCGTAACTTCCAATTCGGCGGCGATGCCGTTTGGCACATCAAACAGGGCAAACTCAACGGCATGGTCAAAAATCTCACCTACCAAAGCATGACCACCGACTTTTGGAACAGCGTCACGGCGATCGGCACAGCATCTGAGCGTGAACAATACGGCACAGCCTTTTGCGGCAAAGGCGAACCCATGCAAGTCGCCCAAATGACCCATGCCTGCCCCCCCATCCAAGTACAAAACATTCGCATCGGACGCTAACAATGTCATCAATCACCAGTTGACGCAGCACCAGACCTGCACCTATACTCAATGATTGTGTCTAAATATCCTGCTCGGATCAGGTGACACAGAGAAAATGCGACAGAGGCAACAAACCCTCCAGAGTCGCTACCTGTACGGCAACCCTATACAAAATCAATATTTTTTATGAGTTACGCAATCGTTGAGACCGGTGGCAAGCAAGTCCGCGTTGAACCCGGTCGTTTTTATGACATCGAAAGATTGGATGTGGAAGTTGACGGCAACTACACCATCGACAAAGTTCTCCTCATCAGTGATGACAGCGGCATTACCGTCGGTCAGCCCTACATTGATGGTGCAACCGTTGAAGGTACAGTTGTTGACCAACGCCGTGCCAAGAAAGTCCTTGTCTACAAAATGTTGCCCAAGAAGAAAACCCGTAAGAAGCGTGGTCACCGTCAATACTTCACTCGCTTCATGATCGACACCATTTCCGTAGGTGGCAAGGTTGTCGCTGAGAAGCCCGCAGAAGCTTAGGCTTGTAGGCAACGAACCCCGTTGATCCAGACTGATACAATAGATTTTAAGTAATTTAGGATTAATTTAGGATTGGTAAAAAACCATGGCACATAAGAAAGGTACAGGTAGTACTCGTAACGGTCGTGACTCACGCGCCCAACGCCTCGGCGTGAAGTGTTCCGGTGGTCAAACTGTAACGACTGGTAGCATCATCATTCGTCAACGTGGCACTAAAGTTCACCCCGGCAATAATGTTGGTCGTGGTGGTGATGACACTCTTTTCGCGCTTGTTGATGGCGTTGTAACTTTTGAATTTTATAAGCGTGGTCGCCGCAAGGTTAGCGTTTATCCCGTGCCTGTTGATGCAACTGCAACGGCTTAAATTTTTTAGCAGCCATAAAATCTGGTTGAGGAATGCAGAGTAATCCTCGCCGTTTATACTAGGAAAGCTTCACTTGTAAGCTTTCTTTTTTATTGTCTTAAATTTCTTAAATTTACCGATTTGTAATTTGTTTGGGAGATCGTCAAAATGTCTTTAGTTGGTGCAATTCCCGTTGAAAAGGTGCGGTTCAATGAACAGGGTCTTGTGCCGGCGATCGCCCAGGATTATCTCGATGGCACAGTACTGATGTTAGCCTGGATGAACCGTGAATCCCTAGAACAAACCATGGCAACCGGAGAAGCCTGGTATTGGAGCCGTTCCCGCCAAGAACTCTGGCACAAAGGCGCAACCTCCGGACATATCCAAAAAGTTCAATCCCTGCGCTACGACTGTGATAGCGATGCCATCCTGATGAGCATTGAGCAGATCGGCGATATTGCCTGCCACACGGGCGAACGAAGCTGCTTTCACCAGGTCGAAACCGCTAAATCTGCCCCCCCCGCCGATACCCTCTCCGAAGTCTTTAGTGTGATCCGCGATCGCCGGGATAACCCCCAGCCCGGTTCCTATACCTGTAGCCTCTTTGCCGGGGGCGACAATAAAATCCTTAAAAAAATTGGTGAAGAAGCCGCCGAAGTCGTCATGGCATGTAAAGATGACAGCAAAGACGAGATCGCCGGAGAAGTCGCCGATCTGTTCTACCACTCCCTCGTGGCGATCGCCCACCATGGCGTAGACCTACGCGACGTATACAAAAAACTGCAAAACCGTAGACGTTAACCCCTCCAGAAAACTAGTCAAAGTTCCCTAACGTTGCTTACACTAGATCCATGGAGAGTCGGCGAGGCAGTTGCGGATTAGACCAGGGAACTGGATCTACATCTGAGGAAAGTCCGGGCTCCCGAAAGACCAAACCTGCTGGGTAATCCCCAGTGCGCGTGAGCGTGAGGATAGTGCCACAGAAACATACCGCCGTTACAGTGAACAGATATCAGACATCAGACATCATGCCCACAAGCCGATATCTAATGTCAGGCAACTGAAATCTGAAAAGGTAAGGGTGCAAAGGTGTCGGTAAGAGCGCACCAGTAGTATCGTGAGATACTGGCTCGGTAAACCCCGGTTGGGAGCAAGGTCGGAGGGATAATGGTTGGTCTTTTTCCAGTCCCGTTTTGGAGAACCGCTAGAGGTGACTGGTAACAGTCATCCCAGATAGATAACTGCCCTGGGCATTGCCCAAGAACAGAACCCGGCTTATGTCCGACTCTCCTGGAAATTTACCCAGATTACCCAGAGCTAGAACGAGAAATTTATACTAAACATTCCCCGTGAGATGAGCCACAAAAACTCTCCGGATCTCGAACCCTCCCCCAGTAAAACTAAATAGAACACCAACACCCCAAGGACAATCATAGTCAACAGGGGAGGATAACTCTCTTTTTATTCGTTGGAGACCAATCTCACAAAAGCTACACAGCCTACTTTGCAAGCCTCGTTTTCTTACTAGTACCGAATTTCTGTTTACTTAACTTTTTACTTAAACTGTTGTTCGGTGAATCGGTCATCTGCCTCCTTGAAAGCTTCTCATCTTTAACTTCCCAATGAGAAAGAATTCAACAAAAAGCCCACTATGACGACCAGTGAGAAGGTTCAGACAAAATGGTTGATGCGATCTTGATTTGATGCAACCTTTACAACTTTACTCAGGATCTTAATCATGGATACTTCCAAAAAAATATTTTTGATCATTGGATGCTTGAGTTGCTTGAATATCTTCCCTGGCAACTCCCTTGTCCGCCAGTTTGCCGCAAATTCTACTACTAGTGAGCACATCTTGGCTGATGTGCCTTTTACTTCCCAGGATCAGGGTTCGCCTGAGCGCACGGTCAGTGGAACATCAGATCCTGGCTATTCCGTATATTTACCTCAAGATTCCCAGACATAAAGACTAGGCTATCTCTTGTGGGTGATTTGATTGCCCTCTTGGGATCAAGCCTTTGTTAGCATGAATGGTGGAAATCGGCATTTTGTCGTACCAATGTACGTACTATTACTGAGTCAATGGTCTTGTGATCGGTGTCTAATCTAAGTAAAAGAACCGTTTTCAATTAATGAGCAACATTCCTAGAATAGTGTTATGGGATTAACCATATGCTATCAAAGTGTTGCAAATGAAACTACGTCAGCTTATTTCTACGAAAATTTGTGTTCTGTTTTGCTTAACTGTTAGTTCAGGGAGTACCCTCTGTTTAACCCCAGATACGGGTTCGCACTTTTTGGCAGGAAATGTTTTGCGAAAAAATGCAACTCAGTTTGAGGTGAGTAACTTTCCGAGTAATGATCATGGACAACCAGACGAGAATAATACGGCAGCCGGTGCTGGTAGCTGGCGTGTTTAGGGTCTTTGGTCAAAATATATGGTTCCGGTGTAGATGAATAAATGATGCATGAATAAATAATGGTAGGAGCTTTTCTAGCTAAGCTATTTATGGATTATGCTAGGGTTGGTTCCTGTTTTTCCTGGGGTTGAGTGGAAGAATCTAGTCCAGAAAGCTTATTTTTTCGATAGACATATTCTGTTGCCGTCTGCTGGCTTGTTTCATGAACCCGGACAAAATCCAAAAGTTTTATCTCAATCCTCAGATTTTTAAGGTAGCGATCGCCACATCGGTATTGTCGATTCTTCTGTCGTTGAGTGGTATTTTTCAGTCGGCGGAATGGTCTCTGTGGGATCATTATTTTCGCTGGCGATCGCATGAAGCCAAAGATCCTGACGTTGTTGTCGTCACCATTGATGAACAGGATTCGGCGATCCATTCAGAATGGCCGATCAGTGACGCTCTACTGGCAGAGTTATTAGAAAAAGTTCGGGCACAGGAACCTAGAGCAATTGGTCTGAATTTATTCCGCAATCTACCCATTGGCGCGGGGAAAGAAGAGTTACAGGAAGTCTTTCGCACAACGCCTAATTTAATTGCAGCGAAAAAAATGGTGGGGACGACCGTTGCCCCCCCTGAAATTTTAGAAGCGAAGAATCAAATCGGCTTTTCGGATCTGATGGTTGATCGTGATGGGGTCGTCAGGCGGGCATTAATTGCGATTAACTCTGAGGATGGTCAAAGCACAGAAGCGAGTTTAGGGACTCAGCTTGCCCTGAAGTATTTGGAAAAAGAAGGGATTAATGTCGAGTCGGACTATCAGCCAAAGTACCGAATGCCTTTTGATCACCGTCGCTATTTTCGTCTTGGTAAGGTGGTCTTT
>JBIKYI010000044.1:0-10248 GCA_044355355.1 Limnothrix sp.
GGCTTACCATGTGGATGTTGTCCATAATGACAAACCATCCCAGATTGTGTTCCTCGATACTCCTGGTCACGAAGCATTTACTGCGATGCGGGCAAGGGGTGCAAGGGTGACAGACATTGCTGTGTTGGTGGTGGCAGCGGATGACGGTGTTCGTCCCCAGACATTAGAAGCCATTAAACATGCCCAAGCCGCCAAGGTTCCCATCGTCGTTGCTATTAACAAGATGGACAAACCAACGGCCGAACCAGATCGCGTGAAACAGGAGCTTTCCGACCAAGGTTTACTCCCAGAGGAATGGGGCGGTCAAACCATTATGGTTCCGGTGAGTGCCTTGACGGGCGAAAATCTGGACACCCTCCTGGAAATGCTCCTGCTCGTATCAGAAATTGAAGAGCTATCGGCGAACCCTGACCGTTTGGCAAGGGGTACAGTCATTGAGGCTCACCTCGACCGGGCAAGGGGACCTGTAGCCACGCTCTTGATTCAAAACGGTACACTCCGGGTTGGCGACATTATTGTTGCAGGTTCGGTGATGGGTAAGATCCGTGCCATGATTGGCGATCGCGGTGATCAAGTAGATGCTGCGACACCTTCCTTTGCTGTGGAAATCCTCGGTTTGAGTGATGTTCCGGCAGCAGGTGACGAATTTGAAGTCTACAGCAACGAAAAAGAAGCAAGGGCGATCGCCGACGAACGTGCCGAAGGCAATCGTCAATCCCGCCTCCAACAGGCAATGTCCTCCCGCCGAGTCAGCCTCAGCAGCCTATCTGCTCAAGCCCAAGAAGGAGAACTCAAAGAACTTAACCTCGTCCTCAAAGCAGACGTACAGGGTTCCGTCGAAGCCATTCTCGGTTCCTTACAACAACTGCCCCAGGACGAAGTACAAATCCGCGTACTCCTCTCTGCCCCAGGCGAAATCACAGAAACAGACGTTGACCTTGCCGCAGCCAGTGGCGCAGTCATTATCGGTTTCAACACAACCCTAGCCCCCGGTGCGAGACAATCCGCCGAACGGGAAGGTGTCGATATCCGCGAATACAACGTTATCTATCGTTTCCTTGAAGAAATTCAAGGGGCAATGGAAGGTCTACTCGATCCCGAAGAAGTGGAAGAACATCTTGGTAAAGCCGAAGTCCGGGCAGTCTTCCCTGTTGGACGAGGTTCCGTCGCCGGTTGTTATGTTCAATCGGGTAAAGTTGTCCGTAACCGCATGGTACGGGTGCGCCGTGGCAACTCGGTGATCTATGAAGGTCCCCTCGATTCCCTCAAACGGGTTCGGGAAGATGCCCGCGAAGTCAACTCTGGCTATGAGTGTGGTATCGGTGTCGATAAGTTCAGTACTTGGCAGGAAGGTGACATCATTGAAGCCTATGAGATGGTCTTCAAGCGTCGGACTTTAGCCGGACGGACGAAGTAAGTTCATCAGGTAACCTCACCACAGCATCGGCTCATTAAGTCTTGCTCTGGGTCAAACAACCTGAATTAACAGAAATTATTCTGATGTAATACCTTCCAAATTATTGGAGGGTATTTTTTTGTCCCAGTATCTAGGGCAATGGTGATGGGGAGGTCTCTTTTCCGTCTGCACCATTCACGTTGCGTGGGGTTTCGCGATATTATGTTTGGGATAACTTGATCAACATAAAAATATTTTAGAAATATGGACGTTCTCTCTTTAGGCTGGGGCGCAATGCTCGCTCTCTTTTCTTGGTCGATCGCCATGGTTATTTGGGCAAGAAACGGTTTCTAGGATTGTGGAAACTTATTTTTTAAATTCTCTCTTTCTGGGAGCGCTGGCGTTATTACTGCTGGTAAGTGGTGGTATTTCCTACTTAACCTTTGTGGAATGGCGCGATCGCCGTCGTCAGGAACGGGATAAAAGGGGACAGTGATTGGCTCCAGTGTTCCGGTCAATCTGTCAGCTCGCTCTATTTTTGTTTCAAATAATATGCAAAAAATCCTCCGTTAACTCTAGCTGAGGATTTTTTGTTGGGTTGCTTGTCGGGTAATCAGCCCTGGGTTGGTGCGCAATCTGCAAGCGAAATCTGCCAAAATTAGGGTACTGTTACTCGTTGATTATTGCCGTTGAATTATGTCCATTCCCAAAAACGAAATTGATTTAGCGCAATATATTGAACACTCAATGCTCCATCCTGCGGCGACGGTGGAGCAAGTCAAGCATTATTGTCAGATGGCAGATCAGTGGGGTTTTCCGACGGTTTGTATCTATCCGAATATGGTGCGTGTGGCGGAGGAAATGTTACATAGTAGTCGCACGGCTGTTTGTGCGGTGATTGGTTTTCCTTCGGGTGCTCATACTTTGGAGACGAAGTTTTTTGAGGCGCAGGAAGCGGTGGAAAATGGGGCAGCGGAGTTGGATGTGGTCATTAGTCTAGGGGCGCTCAAGATGGGGCGATCGGATGATGTGTACCGGGAGATTGCCCAAATTTGTGAGGCGACAGATGTGGTGGTGAAGGCGATTTTGGAGACGAGTTTGCTGACGGATGATGAAAAATGTTTGGCGGCGGAAATTTGTATGGATGCGGGGGCGAGTTATCTGAAAACCTCGACGGGTTGGTTTGGTGGCGCAACGATCGCCGATGTGGAATTACTGGCACAGATTACCAAGGGTCGGATCGGCATTAAGGCAGCGGGTGGCATTAAAACGGCAGCCCAGGCGATCGCCCTGATCCAGGCAGGGGCAACAAGATTAGGCACATCACGCGGGGTAGAAATTGTGAAGGAACGGGAAGCGATGGCGGATTAAGCAATGTCTACTCTTTATAAAGTCACGGGCATTGTGGTGAAGGGTCACCCCTTTGGAGAAGCGGATCGCCTGGTGACGCTGTTATCGCCGGAATTCGGTTTGGTGAAGGCGGTTGTGCCTGGGGCGAGGAAACACCGTTCTCAATTGCGGGGGCGCACTGAGCTATTGGTGGTGAGTGAGTTTTTGTTGGTGAAGGGGCGATCGCTCGATCGGGTGAGCCAGGCGGATACCCTCACCAGCCATGGGGGATTAAGTAAGGATTTTGCCAAATTAGCGGCGGGACAATATCTGGCGGAATTGGTGTCCCATCTGAGTGTGAGTGATTTATTCCAGGCGGAACTCTATACGTTGCTGCTGGAACATTTACAGCGTCTGGAAAATTTAGAAGTGAATGGGGCAAATCGGGTCACGGAAATTGTTGCCCACCTCACCCAAGCCTTGTTTCATTTGTTGGCGATCGCCGGACTTGCCCCCCAGACCCAAAAATGTAGTATTACCCAAGAAATTATCGCCGCTAATTTTAGCGATCCCCGTTGGCGAGTCGGTTTTAGTTATAGCCTGGGGGGGGTGTTGCAACTCAATCAACGTCCTGCCAACCTTAAACTCGATTCTCGCCTCACCGCCCTCGAACTAGAACTATTACAACACCTCGCTGCCGCCGAACTCCCCGATGGCGATCGCTGGGCAGACCAAGAAACAATCTTTTCCTTAGAAACTGCTTGGCTAAGATTAGAACGATTACTGCGAGATTATACCGAACACCACATCGGCAAATCGATTAAAACAGCCACCCTAATCGATACCCTTGCACCCCTTGCCTTTTAGTTTTTTGGGGTACATGACTGCTGAAGTTATGGCGCACAGGTTACGGCTTGTAGTCCACAAGTAATACACCGTTGGTGTCATAGACTTGTACGGGAATGTTGGCGTTGCGACTAATCACTTCTAGAGCCTGTTCGAGGGTCGCAATGTGATCCAGAATGCGGATTTTTGCGTCGTTATTATTGGTGGCACTGGCTTGGACGGCATTTTTCTGGACTTGATCGACATATGCCGCCGTCAGACGAATGTTGATGACTTTGGCATCAATTGTAAAGGTGCAAATATTGGGGTTGCCGACGCAGGTTCTTTCGAGATCGGTTTCGGCTTGTTTGAGGCGGTTAAAAAGTTGCAGTTTGACTTTTGAGGATTCGATCGCCTGGGTGAATTGGGCGATCGCTGGTTCCGCTAGGCTGGAAACATAGGTATCTTTGGGGACTTCCTGCATATAGCGGATGGCATTTTTCCAGTGGAAAGCAGCCTGTTGCCAATCCTCGGCAACTTCTGCGTCCCTTGCCAGTTGGGAGATGCGAATGCCTTGATCATAAATGGACTGGGCGAGGGTTTCTTTGTCCTGACTTTCCTTGGTGCTACTCATTTGCGGTGTGTAGCTCTGGATCAAATCCTGGGCTTCTTGGTAGGAAGTTGTTCCAGCGGGAATTGATTCGAGTTTTTGCACGGCGGCAGACCAGGAAAGATAGGCCTGTTCCCAACTGTCGAGGGATTGGGCAACCCCCTGCTGTACCTGGGCAATTTTTGCCTCTTCCTGGGCTTGGGCGAGGATGTCAATGGATTCTTTTTCTTGCTTGAGGCGTAGCTCGATCACGCTGAGGTTGCGTTCGTAATCAGCGATTTTACTCTGGGCAAAGGGGTGGAAAAAGTCCTGGGGGGGCACGGCACTGAGTCCGGCGATCGCCTCCTTCCATTTCGCTGCGATCTCACTCCATTTTGCCTCTGGGAAGGGTGGATTTTGACTCATCTGTGCCGCTGCTGATGCCTTAAACAAAGCATTAATCACACTATCGAGACTGGCAGATAAATCACGGTAGTCCTTCAGGGTTTTTTGGGCTTCCGTATAATGGGGCGACCAAAAAGGAATCGCCTCTAAGCTTTTCACTGCCTGCTTTAATTGACCCTGGGCGGTTAAAATTTGCTGTCCGCTGGGATTACTCTGGAAAGTGCTGATGGCTTGATCACTCAATTTATCGGCACGGTCAAGGGTTTGGCAGGAACCCAGAACACAGGGGCGGGTTAACACATAAAAGGCTGTGGTCGAAAAGGCTAGAGCCAAACAGGCGGCAAAAATCAGGGTTGCTTTACCTAGGCGGCGATCGCCAAGCTCATCCCCTTCTGCCACCGTACTCGACTCCTCAAAACTCCCATCCACCGAAGTAAACCCTTCAAAACCGATTTCTTCAGGTTCGTCATACTGCCCAAATTCTTCACCAGGATCAGTGTCCGCATCAAAACCAGCCGTATTCCCCTCAAAATCGGACCCAGTGCCAACAAAGGACTCTGGTTCAGTCTCTGGCAACTCAGAGGAAAAATCATCCAGATCCTCTTCTTCATTGGCGATCGCCTGAGGCTCTTCCACCACAGGAGCTATATCTTCCATCAGCTCTTTACTTTGTTCCGTCAGCGTATGAAAAGCATAGGGCTGATTACTGCCCTCTACCCGTAAATACATCAACACCTGATGCTGTTTCAGCACTGCCGATTCATAAAGAAACTGACGAATAACCCGAAAAACTCGTCGGGGATAGGGCAGAGCTGGCTGACCATGTTGCACTAGAGTAATTAAAATGCCTTCCTTAAAGACGCACCGCACCTGCATTAACTGGCTGTGGGCTAACTCAGCATGCAGCCGATTTTGCAGATCCTGCTCAAGACGTTGAAGATTTAGAGAAGATACGGCATCGGACATGAAACGAAAGGCTCTTGAGTGCGTAGTTTACCTGTAAGTAAACATCAAAAAAATGGGATTGTCAAAATCCCCGCAATTCGCTTCACATTAGGCACTGCCATCAATCATTTAAGCCATCATTTCATTCATCATTCATTCAGTTGTTGGCGTAGAAGACGACTAAATGAATCCACACCATAGGTCAGCCCCAGAAAGAACAGGAGGGTTAATGTCAAACCTGCATAATCGAAGCTGCTCAGTTGTTCGGTGAGGACTCGACCTAAACCGCCCGCACCGACCAAACCGACAATGACCGTTTCCCGAAGACACACTTCCCAACGGTAAAAGCTATAGCCCACAAAATTTGGCAAGGTGAGGGGTAGGGTTCCATAGAGAAAGGTGATGTTGGGAGAGCTGCCCAGTTGGGTGAGGGCATTAATGGGCTTGGGGTCAAGATTTTCGATCACTTCGGTCATTAAACGCCCTAGGATGCCGAGGTTGTGGACTCCCAAGGCGATCGCCCCTGGAATAATACCGGGGAAGGTAATGAATAAGATCACTAATGCCCAAATGGGGGCAGGAATCCCTCGGCAGATGAGCAGGCATAATTGACTCACTCCACGTAGCAATGGAGAAATGATTTGCTGGAGAAGGTTGGGTGCTTGCTGACGGGGCATTTTAGCAGCACAGAAGGCAAAAATAAATCCCCCTGTCCCAGCAAGGGCGATCGCCACAATCGACATCTCTAAGGTTTGTACACTTAGCCAAAATAAATCACCCAGCATGGGCGGCGTGACGGTGAACCGCTGGAGTTGCTGAACAAATTCCGCCGTAAAATCCCCAAAACGGTGTGACCATAGCCGTTGATAATCCGGTTGAATCTGCCAAAAGCCCCAGATGACCAGGGCGATCTCCCCGATCAGAGTTCCCACCAACCAATTCCGCCGCTGAAAACCCACCTTAAATTGATGGCGATTCAGATCCAAGCGACCCGTACAACCCAATTTTTCCCGCAAAAAGCCACTCAACCGATCCACCCCAGCCGTCAAGGCAATCAAGGCATAAAATAATGTCCACAATTCCTCATAACGCAGAGATTGCAAACTGAGATAAATTTCCGAACCCAGCCCCCCAGCTCCGATCATGCCCAACACCGCCGTCGATCGCAGGGAACATTCAAACCGATAAAAACTATAGGAAACCAAATTAAACAGCGCCTGGGGCATTAAACCATAGAGCAATGCCTGGGCAGGCGGCACACCCGCATAAATTAAGGCATCAAAACCCTGACGGGGAGTATCATCGAGAATCTCCGCAAAAATTTTCGCTACAATCGCCCCAAAGGGAATGGCGATCGCCCCCAGCGCCACCACAGGATCAAGACCCCAAATATTAATCAGCAATAAGCCCCACACCACCTCATGGATCGACCGAGGAATCGCTAGTAACGCTCGCCAACTTTGCCAAACCAGCCCATGACTTAAAGGAAGGAGCGATCGCCAAACCACCGCCGCACTCAGCAAGCCCCCCACAAACCCCAAACTCAAACTTAAAAACGTCCCACAAACCGCATAGGCAAAGGTTGTTAATGCCGCCTGCCACACCGTCTGCAAAAAAGCCCACTCCAACTCAGGATGCCATGCCGCCCACAAAAATTTGCCCAACAATGACCAACCCTGGACATTAATCAGGCGATCCGTACTCAGCCACAAATGCCCGACACTCAAGGCGATCGCCGCCGTAAATAGCCAATAGCCCCACCCCCGTGAACACAACAAATTGACAATAGACCGAGAGATTCTGAACATCAATGGCAAGATAAGGCAAAGAATATGGCAAAATTATCAACAAGAATTATTAAATACCTTAAGGAAAAGCCATTATGACACCCTCTTTAGCAAACTTTTTCTACAGTCTGCTTGCTGGCACTTTAATTGTTGTGATTCCCGCAACCGTCGGTCTCATCTTCATCAGTCAACAGGATAAAATCCAACGCTAAAACCCAAACGATCCAAAACACAGGGTTTCGGGGTGGGCAACAGATCATGCTGTCCACCTCTTTTACTATCAATCACAATTCCAGACTATTCATTTTTGTCGTTAGACGGATTGAATAATGAATTTCAATAATAGATTTAATTGAGTTACCCTAAGTTTTGCAAGGGAAATCGTTAGTATAGAAGGTAGAGTCAAGGGAGATCGACAGATGGTTAATTTCGGGCTAAATTCCGCCAGCATTCTGGGCATTGCACTTGCAGCAGCAGGGGCATCCCTTTATTTTTTGCGTTCGGTACGCCCTGAACTCTCCCGTGACCATGACATTTTTTTCGCGGCGGTGGGTCTCCTGTGCGGCTTTATTTTGTTGTTTCAAGGCTGGCGACTCGACCCCATTTTGCAATTTGGTCAGTTTTTGCTGACAGGTTCTTCTGTATTTTTTGCCGTTGAATCTATTCGTCTTCGGGGTTTGGCAACGGAGCAAGCCCGCCGTAATACGCCGATTGTGGATGATGATCGCCCAGTCAGTCGTGTCTACCGTGCGGAACTCGATCAACTCGAACCCTTCCAAACGGAAGAACGGTATGAGCGTCGTCTACGGGGCTATCCCGAACCACGCACCAGTCGTAGCCGTGGCTATGAGGATGAAACCCCTGCGCCCCCAACCCGTGGCAGTAGCCGCCCCACCCGTAATCGTCCCCCCTCTGACTATGGCGATCGCCCCCCTAGCCGTTCCGGTAAGCGTCGTCCCCCCGCCCGTCCCGATAGCCGTCGCCCAACCCGTGACCCCTATGGTTATGGCAACTACGACCAAGGTGACCAAGGTTATGACCAAGGCGCTGGTGTTGCCTCCGATGTGTGGTCAGAAGATGCCTGGGATGCAGGCGATCGCCGTGTCGATGATGCGCCCCGTCCGCCTCGCCCCCGTCGTCCCCGTCCCGACCGCTATTCCGGTCAAGATGATGTGGCAACGGTAGATTATCAACCCGTTAATGACGTTTCCTTCGAGGATGATGATCAAGATTGGGATGATCAAGCTCCGGAAGATGAAAACCCTCCAGGCGATCGCCCCAATAACCCCCCCGGCAACCCTGTAAATTTTGACTATTAAACTTGACCAGATAAGTTGAATATTAAGCGTCCCAACTGACCGATCCTAAAAATCGAGAACCGAACCGTTGTTTGTTGTGTTTAGGCGAATCTCTCTTACACCATGGCTGCTCGCTATGCTCATCAGTTTGGGTGGCTGTTCCCTGGGGAAAACATCCTCCACACCTGCCACCCTCAATAGCCGCTTCCATGACGAACAACCAGCCATTAGCGGCGATGGGCGTTGGCTTGTCTTCATTTCCAATCGCTATGGCACAAGCGAAGTTCTCTTTTACGACCTGACCCAAGAACGTTTCGTTGCCCTCCCTGGACTGAACCAAAGCGGTGCAATCCACGAAAGCCCCAGCATTAGCCGTACAGGTCGCTACATCGTTTACCTGTCCAGTCCCCAAGGCAAACCCGACATTATTCTGTATGACCGCGCCACAAAACGATCTAGCATCTTGACCCAGAGTTATCGCTATTGGGTGCGCAATCCCCACATCAGCCCTGATGGACGATATATTGTCTTCGAGTCAGCCCGTCGTGGACAGTGGGATATCGAAGTAATGGATCGAGGTACGGCGATCGAACTGGATCAACCAGACGGGGAAATTGTTGCCCCATGAGATACTCCCATCAAAATTCCATTCGTCCATTATGTTCATGATCATTGCGTCAAAATTGCGTTGAATATCGCAAAGCACAACCATTTCAATTCGGGTTAAGTATTAGGACGAAACCTCTAGAAAAGGCAAGATTTCAAGACAAAGGAATTAGGTAAAGCGGCTTATTTGTAGAAAGTTTCAGCAATTTTCAAATATTGCTAGCAAATTTGAGAGCCTTGTAGAAAAACAAACACTTCATTTGCCCATCAAATCTCCCTCTCATTAAGTCTTCCCTTCATCCAATCTTGATCTCAGACTCTTCATAATCCAGAACTCAAGTTAAGTAATCATTTCAAAATATAACCTTTCCCTACGGTTGACAGATCAATTAAACGGAGTATCATGATATGTATCTCTTAACCAATCGTTCATCTTCTGACGGCCTACGAAATGACAGCCAGAAGACGGAAGTAGGGTAAAACCTGAAGGAACGCGCCTATTACTCTTTGAAGTTTATAAGCGACTCCAAATATGATTAGTCCATCTATCCTGACTCTTGGTATTGCTGCTCTCGCTATGTTCTTGAGCATGACGACGAAGGAAGAAATCGTGAAGGTTGCGACTGCTTTTGTTGCCATCCTCGCTGCTTTTATTGCCCTATGCTATACGCCTTGGGTCGTGAAGCTAATCGTGATTTCTGTACCTTTGTTACTTGACCGCATCAATACCTGCTCTACAGATACCTAAACTACCAAACATAACTTAAACCTAAGGATTAAGTTATTATTCGATATTGATTGTGAAGGACTTAAATATTTAAGCCCTTTTTTTGTGTGATTTCTGTCTAATTTTTGTCTCAATGGCTTTGCTGAGAACTATGGCGATCGCCTTAGTTATCTCTCTAGCAGCGAAGTACATACTCAAATCAAAATAGAAATAAGTCTCGCCAATTCAAATTTGAAGTGCAACACCTAGGGTCTTTCTGAAGAGGGACTCATAAGGATATTCTGATGTTAAGTAAAACAATAAGAAATCCCTATGAGTTACACCCATTTTAGCATCTCAGA
>JBIKYI010000538.1:0-2763 GCA_044355355.1 Limnothrix sp.
AAAGGGTTTGTAACCATGTCCAAGCAATCTCTACCAATTCCCGATCAACTCATCGCCAAAACTGCCCATAGGATCTTTCTGCAACGCAAAAAACAAGGTATTGAAGGCACGGAAGAAGCTGTTGGACAAAAACATAGTGGCGGACGTAAATCTGCATTGGAGGATTTAAAAGGATATGGCGTGAAATTAAATGGGATTAATCTCAAAAATGCGAATCTCTCAAAAGTTAATTTACAAAAAGTATCACTCGTGGAAGCTGATCTAAGCGGGGCGATTCTCGAAAAGGCACAATTGGGCGATGCAACTCTGTGGGGCGCGAATCTAAAGGGTGCAATCCTTTGGGAAACTAATTTGGAGAATGCTGATCTGAATCTGACAAATCTACAGGAAGCATTTTTGACATATGCAAATCTAAAAAATGCCAAGCTTACACTGACAAATCTAGAGGGAGTCAAATTTTGGGATATTGCCGAGTTTCAATCTTTGAGTCATGAGCAACTTCAGTCATCTTGTTTTTGGGATAGAGGAGTTCAAGTCAAAAATCAAGAGACAGGATTCTTTATTACGATTGATCCTAAGATTATTGAAGAAGCGATGCGGGAATCTCCCTACGATGTGGAGGCTTGCACAAAACGTTGGAATCTACGCAAGGCAGGAGAGAAGAAAGCAAAAGAGCAAACTCAGGAGTAAAGATATCTCCAAAGTGACTGATCGCCTTATCGAGATAACCAACATTGTCTCTGTCATGATTCAACATCTGTAAGCGAATGTGCTGACATACCTGTGGCTTTGGGGCGATCGCCCCTTATGCTTTATTGATCGCGATAATGAGATAGCATCACTTTTGCGAATTATATGGATCTATTCGATCACAGCGCCCGGCAACATCGTCAAACCCAAGCTCCCCTGGCGGATCGGATGCGCCCCAGAACTTTAGATGAGTATGTCGGGCAAGAACACATCATCGCGCCGGGTAGATTACTCAGACGGGCGATCGCCTTGGATCAGATTTCGTCCCTGATTTTTTATGGACCGCCGGGGACGGGAAAGACAACCCTAGCCAGGATTATCGCCAACACCACCGAGTCTTATTTTGTCAGTTTAAACGCGGTGTTAGCCGGGATTAAGGATATCCGGGAAGCGATCGCCAAAGCCCAGGAACAGTACAAATATTTTCAAAAAAGTACGCTGTTATTTATTGATGAGGTACATCGGTTTAATAAAGCCCAGCAAGATGCGCTGTTACCATGGGTGGAAAATGGCACAGTAATTTTGATTGGTGCGACGACAGAAAATCCCTATTTCGAAGTCAATAAAGCCCTCGTTAGTCGCTCAAGAATTTTTCAGTTAACTTCTTTAGAATCCCACCATTTAGAACAGGTTTTAGCGCAAACATTGGGGGATAAAGTGCGGGGTTATGGTGAACAAAAGGTCATCATTGTACCAGAGGCAAAAGCTCATTTAATTCAAGTCGCAAATGGTGATGCGAGGACTTTATTAAATGCCTTAGAACTAGCTGTTGAAACAACGGAACCACAACCCAATGGCGAAATTTTAATTACATTGGCGATCGCCGAGGATTCGATCCAGCAGCGGGCAGTTTTATACGACAAAGAAGGGGATACCCATTTTGATACCATTAGTGCCTTTATTAAAAGTGTGCGGGGTTCAGATCCAGATGCCGCCTTGTATTGGCTGGCACGGATGCTCTATGCCGGAGAAGAACCAAGATATATTTTTCGGCGATTGTTGATTCTTGCCTGTGAAGATATTGGGTTAGCTGATCCCCATGCGGTTACTATCGTCAATGCCTGTGCGGAAACCTTTGATCGCATTGGGATGCCGGAGGGGCGTTATCCCATCGCCCAAGCAACTTTATACCTTGCCACCGCCCCCAAATCTAATAGTGTAATGGGCTTTTTTGATGCGCTCGCCACCGTACAAAAAGAGCAAATTTCTGATGTTCCAAATCACCTAAAAGATCCCAATCGCGACAAGGAAGAATTTGGTCATGGCGCAGATTATCAATATCCCCACGCTTATCGAGAACATTGGGTAGAGCAGCAATATTTACCAGATTTTTTACAGGGAAAACAATTTTATGATCCGTCGGAACAGGGCTATGAAAAACAAATCAAAGAACGAGTATTGCAGCGGCGTGAGGCACAAATTGCCGCATTTTCTGAAGGGTTAAATCATCATCGCTTGGAAGTTTTAACCTACGGCAAAACGGATGCAACGACGGAACGATGGTTGCAACGGACACTCTCAGAAACAGGTCAACAACTCGGCGAGATTCGCGATCGCCTATTCTCTGATCTCACCATTCAACGGCACGATGTCATCCTTGATCTCAATGCTGGTAACGGCTTACTCACTTGGGAAGCCCTACGGCGATCGCCTGAAGGTGGCGTTTACAGTCTAGTCTGGAGTCTTGATGAGGAAAATAATTTGGCAGCCCAAGCCGCCCGTCTCGATGAAGTGCAACGACCACAAATTATTCGTTGTGAACCCACTGATGTGACTGACCAATTAAACAGAATCGCCCCAGAGATCACCTTCGATAAAATCATTGGTCGTAACGTTTTTATGGGTGCAATAAATAAAGTGGCGATCGCCACCCAACTGAAATTACTCCTCACCACAAAAACATCCCTGCGATTAGTAGAAACGATTCCTTGTCTTGGGCAAAGACTCTATAAATTATTAGAGCTTGAGGAATTGCCCCCTCCGCTCACCAAAAAGCTCATGGCTGCAGAAGAA
>JBIKYI010000537.1:0-2763 GCA_044355355.1 Limnothrix sp.
TGTCGCTGCCCATTTGGTTCCCTATCTACCCAAAACCGATTTAGCAGGAAATTCGGACAATATTGGCTTAATTTCCGCTGCTCCCTTTGGTAGTGCAAGCATTTTGCCAATCTCCTGGATGTATATCGCCATGATGGGCACTGAGGGGTTAACCAAGGCGACCAAAACAGCCATTCTGAGTGCGAATTACATTGCCAAACGCTTGGATGAACATTATCCGGTGCTCTTTAAAGGGGCAAAAGGCTATGTTGCCCATGAATGTATTATCGACCTACGCGACCTGCGCAAAACGGCAGATGTCACAGTGGAAGATGTGGCGAAACGCCTTATGGATTATGGGTTCCACGCGCCGACCATTTCTTGGCCAGTGGCAGGCACGATAATGATCGAACCGACGGAAAGTGAATCTTTGGAGGAATTAGACCGTTTTTGTGAGGCTATGATCGCCATTCGGGAGGAGATTCGCCTGATTGAGGACGGCAAAATTTCCAAGACCGATAATCCCTTAAAAAATGCACCCCATACGGCGGAATCGGTCATTTGTGGTGAGTGGGAGCATCCCTATGCCCGTGAGGTTGCAGCTTATCCTGCGCCTTGGCTCAAACAATATAAGTTCTGGGCAACAGTGGGACGGATTGATAATGCGTTTGGGGACAGAAATCTCGTATGTTCCTGTGAGGGTATGGACGCTTACAAAGAAGAATAAAAGACCAAAAACCATTAACAGATTATTTCCCTCACACAAAAAAATCATTTCCAAAATTATTAATAATGTCAGACCATTCCCATGCCCATGATGAAAGCCATCATCACCATGGGCATCATCATAACCACTCCCATCACCATACCCCAGGGAATTATAACCGTGCTTTTATTGTTGGCTTAATCCTCAATGTGAGCTTTGTTTTAATTGAGTTTAGTTTTGGTTTTTTTGCCAATTCCATCACTTTAATTGCGGATGCCGGACATAATTTAAGTGATGTTTTGGGTCTATTATTAGCCTGGATTGCGAGTCTTTTAGCCCAACGTCAATCCTCTAGTAAATACACCTATGGCTGGCGTAAATCATCAATTATTGCGGCGTTTTTAAATGCTGTGTTTTTGATGCTGGTGACGGGCAGTATTATCTGGGAATCAATGCAACGATTGATGCATCCCCATGAAGTGCAAAGCCTGATTATGATCTATGTGGCGATTGTCGGTGTGTTAATTAACACGGGTACAGCATTAATGTTTTTATCAGGTCGCAAAGATGACCTTAATATTCGGGCAGCGTTCCAACATATGGCAGCGGATGCATTAGTATCCATCGGCGCTGTTTTTGCGGGAATTGGTATTTTATTTACCAATTGGTTATGGCTTGACCCGGTTTTTAGTTTATTTATTAGTGCTCTCATTATTTTGGGGACTTGGGGTCTATTAAAAGAATCTTTTCACCTTTCTATTGATGGTGTGCCACCTAATATTGATGAGCGTCTTGTGCATACTTATCTGTCTGAACATGCTGGCATTGAAGGGATTCATGACTTACATATTTGGAGTCTGAGCACGATGGAAGTTGCTTTGACTGCACATTTAATCATGCCTGGAGGACATCCGGGTGATGATGTGTTGTTAGCCATTGGTCGAGAGTTAAAGGAGCATTTTAATATCCATCACTCTACGCTACAAATTGAAATTGGTGATTCTGATCGGCTTTGTCCTTTAGTAAATATATGCCAAAATTGAAAACAGTATAACCAAAGTTCAATATTATAAAATAGCTAATTTAATTGAGAGCGAAAACGGCTGACACTAATGCTTAATAGCAGCACCGCAAATCCCAAAAGCGCGAAAATATGGGTGGATAACGAGTCGATCGCCACCCCTTTTAAAATCAAACTCCGGGCGATCGCCACATAATGTCGCAACGGATCAAACCATGAGAGAAACTTAAAAAAAGCAGGCATACTCTCAATGGGGGCGATCGCGCCAGAAAGTTGGATAATGGGTGCATTAAAAAAGAAGGAAGTTAAGACAACCTGTTGTTGCGTTTTGGACAGGGTAGCGAGAAGAATACCTAAGCCAATACTGACAAAAACATACAGACCAGAGAGGGCGAAAAAGACAAAATAATTGCCGCAAAATGGTAGGTGAAAAATAAATCTACCGATGCCAGAGGCAATGAGAACATCACCCATTAATAGTACGAATAATGGCACAATTTTGGCGAGTAAAATTTCCCAACCTGCCGCAGGAGTCATCAACAATTGCTCTAATGTACCAACATCTTTTTCCCGAATTACAGTTACAGAGGACACAAGGGAACCCGTTAAAGTCAAGACCATACCAATGACACCCGGCACGAAAAACCAACTACTTATTAAGCCTGGATTGTAGAGAAATCGGCTTTCTGTTTGGACTAGAGGTGTTTGAAGTTGGGGATTAAGGTCACGGGTATATTGATTAACAATTTGGTTAATATAACCATTAGTAATGCCTGCGGTATTGGCATCTACACCATCAATAAAAACCTGAACTTCTGACGATCGCCCATTATTTAACTCACGATCAAATTCTGGTGGAATAATTAAACCTGCTGTGAGGTTGCCATTTTTTACCTGTTGATTAAGGATCTCTGGATTCTTAGGGGTCGCAGCAATTTGAAATTTATGATTCTCCACAAGGGCTGAAACAAATTCTCGACTACTAGCAGAGTTTGAATAATCAATTAATCCTAAACTTAAGTTATCAACATTCGGACTAAGGGCTAAACCAAAAATT
>JBIKYI010000539.1:0-2760 GCA_044355355.1 Limnothrix sp.
TAGGAATTCCCGTGCGTTCCTTCTCGGTAATCTCCAAATTGGCGAGCCATTCACGGTCATCGACTTGGCTACGGCGCAGAAAATCTAACTCTTCATCGACACCATCACGAATCAAACCGCCTTCTTTGATTTGGATTGGGGGCGAATCGACGAGATATTTGAGAACGTGTTTGCCGAGTTTTTCGAGGTCGGGCGGAAAGTTTTGGACGGCTTGTAGATAGGGCGATGTGGCATCTTTGACCACGATGGCAAGGTGGGATAATTTCGTTAAAGATTCGGCTAAGGCGTATAAATCACGGGCATTGGCACTACCTGACCCAATTCGCCCCGCAATGCGCTCTAAATCGTAGATTTGCTTTAATAAATGCCGAATATCTTGCCGCAAGTTTGTATTGTCAATCAATTCTTCGATGGTGTCCAAACGCTCGGCGATCGCCTCTGGATCGAGCAATGGTTGCAATAGCCAACGCCGCAACGCCCGCCCGCCCATGTTAGTACAGGTGACATCCAACGCCCAGAGCAAAGACCCGTAAAAGCTACCGTCGCGTACAGTTTGGGTAATTTCGAGGTTACGGCGCGTTTGGTGATCGAGTTGCAAATATTCGTGAATGCTATAGGTTTTCAGACTTGCAAACGGCACTTTATAGTTCTGCTGGGTTTCCTCAACATAAGCTAAAAGTCCACCCGCTGCCCGTACCGCCAAGGGTAAATGTTCGCAACCCATTCCTTCTAAAGAACTGCGTTGAAATGTCATTAATAATTTGGGTTTGGCTTCATTAATATCAAATTCTCGCGGCGATCGCAGGGCATAACAAAACTCTGTGGGTAGACATTCCGGCAAGTGATTTTTTAATAATTTTTGGCGATCGCTGGGACGCATTAAAGTTTGCAAATCCGGCGCATCGGTGGGATACAAAATTTCCGAGGGTTGCAAGCGCAAAAGTTCAATCGTCAGGGCTTCAAGATCACTCGCTTGGGTCGTGCGAAATTCCCCCGTGGAAATGTCTGCATAGGCTAAACCCCAATGGTTTCCGGCAATGACAACCGCCGCCAAATAATTATTCTGTCGCGCCCGCAGCATCCCATCATCGGTCAAGGTTCCGGGGGTCAAAACCTTCTGAATTTCCCGCCGCACCATGCGTTTCTCTGCGTGGGCGATCGCCGCATCTTCCACCTGATCGCAAACAATTACGGCATAGCCTTTCTCCACAAGCTGCGTACTGTAGCGCTCCAGGGCATGGTGGGGAACCCCAGTCATCGGCACACGACCAATGCCCTTACCCGATTCTTTGCTGGTACAAACTAGCTCTAACTCCCGCGACACAGTGATCGCATCCATAAAAAAGCACTCGAAAAAATCTCCCACCCGATACAACAAAATCGCATTGGGATATTGATCCTTCAAATTCGCGTAGTGCTGCATCATCGGCGTGAGGAGATTCCGATCTAAGTTACGATAATCTGCGTTAGGAATTTCTTCGGCGATCGGGTTACGGTTGGATGCAGGCATAACAGGCTAGAACGATACGAACAGGTATTCTATATTAACGGCGATCGGCAAATGTTCATCGTTGGAAGAATCAAGAATAAATATCTCGTTAAACTCTGGCACAAAAGTGGGTTGTTTTCATAGAATTATGATCAGCGTTTTATTTTGATTTAGCAACTCATACCAAAATTATGGCAAAGGATTTATTCCACAATATTGTCAAAAATGCATTGATTGCTGAAGGGTGGAATGTTACCCATGATCCACTACCGCTCGATTATGGTGATGTTCAGATGCAGATTGACCTCGGCGCTGATCGACTAATTGCTGCAGAAAAAGAAAAACAACGTATTGCTATTGAAGTGAAAAGCTTTCTCAAACCCTCTGCAATTTCGGAGTTTCATACCGCAGTTGGTCAATACTTAAACTATCGTTATGCCCTAGATATCCAAGAACCAAATCGTAAGTTATATTTAGCTATTCCAACCCAAACTTACGAAGAATTTTTTCGGCTACGGTTTACCTCTGAAGTAATTAAAAAGCAAAATATTTTTCTATTGTCTTACCAAGTGCCTAGTGGAGATTTACGATGGATAAACTAGAGAAATACCGTCAGATCATCAAAGAAATCCTCACCAAACATAGCAAAATAAAACCTGTCTATGGTGATATCGCCATGAAACTACTTTTTGATCAAGAACATGATCAATATCAGCTTTTCCGAGTAGGTTGGCAAAATGAACGCCGAGTTTATGGCGCATTAATTCATATTGACATTGAAAATGAAAAAGTCTGGATTCAGTACGATGGCACGGAAATTGGTGTTGCCAATGAGCTGCTAGAGAAAGGTATTGGCCGCGAAGATATTGTTTTGGCTTACCACTCACCCACAATGAGACAATATGATGGTTTTGCGATCGCCTAAATAGACGACTTGATGTTGCCTGAGATGAGGTTTCGGTTGGATGCAGGCATGAATAATTTCGTTAGCACACAAGGTTAAACAGATATCGATAGTAGCGGCGATCGCCAGTGCTACGATTACAGAAATGCGAAAAATAGAAAATGTCAAACCTAAGTAAAGAAGAATCAGAGCTACTAGAGTCCTTAGAAAATGGGGAATGGCAAAGTATTGAGAATAAGGATTTGGAACTAAAAAGATACGCCAATTCAAGTATGAAGTGCAACAGGTTCTGATGATGACAGCAAGAATACTTCACTCGGAGTGCGATAGTCAAGCGATTTTCTTGGTCGATTATTAATTAAATCTA
>JBIKYI010000540.1:0-2759 GCA_044355355.1 Limnothrix sp.
CATATCATCGGTTTCATTGGAAGCAACGGGACGATTACCCATGATGACGATGGTATCGCTCACATTCAGATGGCTTGCCATGATAGGACGATTGCCTGATACCGTGAGGGTGCTACAAATTTCCATGGTACTAGCGGTCACGGGACGACTTCCACCAACAGCTTTGTAGGTGCTAACAATGTTCAAATGGCTTGGCTCGATGGGGCGATTGTTGGGCAAAGCAAGTTTCTCAGAGCCTTTGACGGACAATGCGGTCACTTCTTTGTCTTTTTTGGCGGTGCTACGGCTGCGGGTAGTTTTAGCGGCGGTCTCTTCTTCGGGGGTTGGGGTCGTGGGATTCTCGGTGGTCATTGAATGGATCTCTCCTGGGTTATCTGAGCCAATACCTACTAAATGATTTTTGAGTAGGATGATGTATTAAGGATTTTTTTGATACCTTGATTATCCCAAATGATGGGACAAAGATTCTTTGCTGATCTTAGACACAATTTGTCATAATTTCGCAACTTTGTTTCTAAAGTATCTCATTAGTTTAAGTTATGTCTATTGGGGGAATTGCTCTTGTTTCGTCTCCAAGCACCGTTTGAACCGATGGGGGATCAGCCCCAGGCGATCGCCAAACTTGTGAAATCTCTCCAGGCAAACGAAAAATTTCAGACCTTACTGGGGGCGACGGGCACAGGTAAAACCTTTACGATGGCAGCGGTGATCGCCGAGATTAAAAAGCCGACTTTAGTGCTTGCCCACAATAAAACCTTGGCGGCGCAACTTTGTAATGAGCTACGGCAATTTTTCCCCCACAATGCCGTGGAATATTTCATTAGCTATTACGACTACTACCAGCCGGAAGCCTATATTCCCGTCACGGATACCTATATCGAGAAGACCGCCTCGATTAACGATGAGATCGATATGTTGCGTCACTCTGCCACGCGATCGCTCTTTGAACGGCAGGATGTGATTGTGGTGGCATCCATTAGTTGTATTTACGGCTTAGGGATGCCAGCGGAATATCTCAAGGCGGCGATTAAGCTCCAGGTTGGCGAAGAAATTGATCAGCGGGAAGTGTTAAGAAAGCTGGTGACGGTGCAATATAGCCGCAATGATACTGAACTCAGTCGCGGCAATTTTCGGGTGAAGGGCGACATCCTCGAAATTGTGCCCGCTTACGAGGATCGGGTGATTCGCATTGAGTTTTTTGGGGATGAAATTGATTCGATTCGCTTTCTTGATCCGGTGACAGGGGAAATTTTGCAGAGTTTAACCAGCATTAATATTTATCCCGCTCGCCACTTTGTCACGCCCCAGGAGCAGTTGGCGATCGCCTGTGAACAGATCAAGACAGAACTAGAAGAACAACTCATCTTTTTAGAGAAGGAAAATAAACTCCTGGAAGCCCAAAGACTGAGACAGCGAACGAACTATGATCTAGAGCTTTTACAGGAAGTTGGTTATTGCAATGGCGTGGAAAATTATTCCCGTTTTTTAGCAGGCAGAGAAGCAGGATCCCCCCCCGAATGTTTAATTGATTATTTCCCTGATGATTGGCTGTTAGTGGTTGATGAATCCCATGTAACTGTACCGCAAATTCGGGGGATGTATAACGGCGATCAAGCCCGGAAAAAAGTTTTAATTAACCATGGTTTTCGCTTGCCTAGTGCGGCGGATAATCGTCCCTTACAAGCTTCAGAATTTTGGGAAAAAGTGAATCAATGTGTCTTTGTTTCCGCTACGCCCAGTGATTGGGAATTGGGATTATCAGAAGATCGCATTATTCAACAGGTCATTCGTCCGACAGGGGTAATTGATCCTGAGATTTCTGTACGTCCAACGGATGGACAAGTGGATGATTTATTAGGGGAAATTAACGCGAGGGCAAAGTTAAATGAACGTGTATTAATTACGACGCTAACGAAACGAATGGCGGAGGATTTAACGGATTATTTCAGCGATCAAGGGGTGGCAGTGCAATATCTCCATTCTGAGATTAAATCCATTGAACGGATCGAGATTTTACAGGCATTGCGACGGGGGGAATTTGATGTTTTAATCGGCGTTAATTTACTCCGGGAAGGTCTTGATTTGCCGGAAGTTTCCCTTGTGGCGATTATGGATGCGGACAAGGAAGGGTTTCTAAGATCTGAGCGATCGCTCATTCAAACCATTGGACGGGCAGCGCGACATATCTGTGGTAAGGCGATTCTTTATGCGGATAATTTGACCGATAGTATGGCAAAGGCGATCGCCGAAACGGATCGCAGAAGGGCAATCCAAATTGCCTATAACGAAGAGCATAATATTACGCCCCAACCGATTGTGAACCGGGACAGTAATCCGATTCTTTCCTTCCTCGATATTTCCCGCCGCTTAAATTCTCAACAACTACAACAGGTAGTTGAACATATGGAATTTGTCCCCCTCGAAAAAATT
Source organism: Limnothrix sp. (assembly GCA_044355355.1). GTDB lineage: Bacteria > Cyanobacteriota > Cyanobacteriia > Cyanobacteriales > MRBY01 > MRBY01. The sequence continues at coordinate 2,431 of JBIKYI010000540.1, forward strand.
CCCGATGTGATTGAGCAACTGGAAGAAAAAATGAAAGAAGCTGCTAAAAATTTAGAGTTTGAACAGGCGGCTCTGATGCGTGATCAGATTAAAAAATTAAGGGGCAAATTATTAGGCGATCGCGATTTACTGGGCAAGACAGAGTGAGATTTCAGACATCAGATATCAGACATCAGGTATTAGTGATTAATCTTTGTTTTACTCTTTACTTCGCCAATTCAAATTTGAAGTGCAACAGCTAGGGTCTTTCTGAAGAGGGACTCATAAGGATATTCTGATGTTAAGTAAAACAATAAGAAATCCCTATGAGTTACACCCATTTTAGCATC